>DASRHX010000023.1:0-6301 GCA_035650295.1 Bryobacteraceae bacterium
CCAGCCGGCCCCATCGAGAAGAAGTGGGATAACTGCCGCTTCGAAATGAAGCTGGTCAACCCCGCAAATAAGAGAAAGTACTCCGTGATCGTCGTGGGCACGGGGCTCGCGGGAGGCGCCGCTGCCGCGACGCTTGGCGAGCTTGGCTATAACGTTCACTGCTTCTGCCACCACGACTCGCCCCGCCGCGCACATTCCATCGCCGCCCAGGGCGGCATTAATGCCGCGAAGAATTACTGCAACGACGGCGATTCCGTCTACCGTCTCTTCTATGACACGGTCAAGGGCGGTGACTTCCGAGCGCGAGAAGCCAACGTTTACCGCTTGGCGCAAATCAGCGTCAACATTATCGACCAGTGCGTCGCCCAAGGCGTCCCCTTCGCTCGCGAATATGGCGGTACGCTTGCCAACCGCAGTTTCGGTGGCGCACAGGTTTCGCGAACCTTCTACGCCCGCGGGCAGACCGGCCAGCAACTTCTGCTCGGCGCCTACCAGGCGCTGGAACGGCAAATTGACGCAGGCTCCGTGACCATGTATCCGCGCCGCGAGATGCTCGACCTCATTATCGTCAACGGCGCGGCCCGTGGTGTCGTCACGCGCGATATGACCACCGGCGCAGTCGACGCGACCATCGCCGACGCCGTGGTTCTCGGTACCGGCGGCTACGGGAACGTTTTCTACCTCTCGACGAACGCTAGAAACTCCAATGCCACTGCCATCTGGCGTGCCTATAAGCACGGCGCTGCGTTCGGCAATCCCTGCTTCACCCAAATACACCCCACCTGCATTCCCGTCTCGGGCGACTATCAATCCAAGCTCACTCTCATGAGTGAGTCGCTGCGCAACGACGGCCGCATTTGGGTGCCGCTCAAAAAGGGCGATTCGCGCCCGCCCGCACAAATCCCCGAAGCCGAGCGCGATTACTACCTGGAACGCCGTTATCCCAGCTTTGGCAATCTCGTCCCTCGCGATGTCGCGTCCCGAGCGGCAAAACAGGCCTGCGACGAAGGCCGTGGCGTCGGACCTGGGGGTTACGGCGTATATCTGGATTTCGCGGCTTCGATTCATCGCCTCGGTGCTCACACGATCAAGGAGCGATACGGGAATCTCTTTGAGATGTACGATCGCATCACGGGCGAAGATCCTTATTCAGTGCCGATGCGAATTTACCCCGCCGTTCACTACACGATGGGCGGCCTCTGGGTCGACTACCGTCTGATGTCCACCGTTCCAGGCCTGTTTGTCATCGGCGAGGCCAACTTCTCCGATCACGGCGCCAATCGCCTGGGCGCAAGCGCCCTCATGCAGGGTCTCGCCGACGGCTATTTTGTGCTCCCCTACACTATCGGCGATTATCTCGCCAACGCGAAACTCGAAAAAGCCAGTCCCGATCATGCAGGCGCCAAACAGGTTTTGGCAAAGGTAGATACGGTCACCAGGAAAATGCTTGCCATCAAAGGAAAGCGAACCGTCGACAGCTTCCACAAAGCACTCGGCAAGCTCATGTGGGAATACTGCGGCATGGCGCGCAACGAAAAGGGTCTCCAGTTCGCAATCGGCAAGATCGCCGAACTCCGCGAGGAGTTCTGGAAAAATGTGAACGTCAGCGGCGGTAACGAAGAAATCAATCAGGCCCTAGAGCGCGGTGGCCGAGTCGCCGACTTCCTCGAACTCGGCGAGCTCATGTGCCGCGATGCGCTCGAACGCCGCGAATCCTGTGGCGGACACTTCCGCGAAGAGTGGCAAACGCCAGAAGGTGAAGCGCAACGCGACGACGAAAAGTTCTCCCATGCTGCTGCTTGGGCTTTTCAAGGTGAGGGTAAAACACCCGGACGCCTTGTCGAGCCGCTCGAATTCGAATACGTGCACCCAAGCCAGCGCAGCTACAAGTAGAGGGCACGAGCAACCAAATGAAGATCATCTTGCAAGTCTGGCGGCAGAAGGACCGCAATGCGCGGGGCAAACTGGTGCGCTACGAGTGCCCCAATGTGAGCGAGCACATGAGCTTCCTCGAGATGCTCGACGTGCTCAACGAGGACCTCACAACCAAGGGCGAAGACCCTGTCGCGTTCGAACACGACTGCCGTGAAGGCATCTGCGGTTCCTGCGGGTTCATGATCAACGGTGTCGCGCACGGTCCCATGCCGGGCACCACGGTGTGCCAACTTCACATGCGGCATTTCAAAGACGGCGACGAGCTATATCTCGAGCCCTGGCGCGCAAAAGCGTTTCCCGTATTGCGCGACCTCATAGTTGACCGGAGCGCCTTCGACCGTATCGTCGCAGCCGGCGGTTTCATCAGCGTGCCGGCAGGTTCCGCTCCCGATGGCAACGCCATTCTCGTGCCCAAAGACGCTTCCGATCGTGCCATGGACGCTGCCCAATGTATCGGTTGTGGCGCTTGCGTTGCGGCTTGCCCCAACGCCTCGGCCTCGCTCTTCACTTCGGCCAAGATTTCGCACCTTGGCCTGCTCCCGCAAGGCCAACCCGAGCGCTATGAACGCGCACTCAATATGGTTCACCAAATGAGCGTCGAATCCTTCGGCGCTTGTGGAAACATCGGCGAATGCGAAGCGGTTTGCCCCAAACGCATTTCCATCGAAAACATCGCCCGCATGCACCGCGACTATATGAAGGCTGCCTGGATGGTACGTCCCGAAGTGGAAACCGGCGGCGCGGGGTAGCCCTTCACCGTGCGCCTACCGCTGGCACTCTTACTCCTCGTCCCGTACGCGCTGGCCGTGCCTCTCGAACGCGCGCCTCTTGCAGACGGCTGGTTTCCCATCGTAGTCGTGGAAGTAATCGGAGCCGGGCAGGCTCCCGGCTGGACTACCGTGGAAGTTGTGGAAGTCATCCGTGGCGATCACATAGAAGGACGATGGCAGGCCTCTCTCGGCGGCCTTAGGCCGCTGCGGGGCGACAGGCTTCTGCTCTTCTACGCCCGCTCACGCGATAGTGGACGAATCTTGCTTCCCCTGCACACCTACGAAGCCAATGACGAAAACGTTCGCTACGTCCGCCAGCACATGGCCGCTGGACCGCGCACACGTTGGGTTCAATTTCCACTTCTCGTGATCGCCATCGTCGGAGCGCCTCTGGCTGGCTTGAGCGCAATCATCTTCCGCAAGTCTTCCGTCGGCGTTGTGGGAGTCGCCGTGGGACTCGCCGCGGCACTCGCCTACGAGACTGGCGTTCCCCGCCAAACCAACATTCGCGCCGATTGGATGATGATGATCCCCGCATTGCTGGGCGTGGTATTGATGACCATCGTGGCTCGGTTCCGCGAACGATCCACTACGAAATCACCTTCATCGCCGCCGGATCCCACATAAGGAGCCGGCCCTCGTACAAGCTCTGATTGGACAAGAGCGCCGGCGCCGCGGCCCGCATGCCGAATACAGCGTCTTCCATGTGCGGTTTGCGCGTGCGAACCGCGTTCCAGAAGGCCCGGTGATGATCGTGATGCGCGCTGTATCCCGCCCCGGCGCTGTACACATCTTCCTTCGCCGGCCGCATCACTTCCGGCGACGCAGCCTTCACTGGGTACCTCTTGCGGTATTCGTCGAGATACTTCTGTTGCGTCGCCTTCGTGAAGGTCTCGATCGTATAGCCAGGCTCGGCCGCCCGTGGACGCCGGCTCAAACTCACCGTCGTATACCCGATCTCGATCACACCCTCGCTTCCAATCAGACGCGTGCCGAAGCTCTCCAACTGTCCGCCGCTGGCGAAATTAACCTTCAGGGTCAGTGTGAACTCGGGATGCGCGTCCGTCTTGGGATAGTCGAGTAGCGCGAGGTTGACGTCGGGCACATCGCGCCCATCGTTCCAATAGCGCGTACCGCCCGTAGAGAATACGCGCACGGGCCCAAGCGAATTCACCGCAAAGTGCAGGCCGCTCAATAGGTGAATGTAGAGATCGCCCGCTAGCCCCGTCCCATAATCTTGATAGTTCCGCCAGCGGAAGAAACGTTTTGCATCGAATGGCCGCTTCGGCGCAATGTCGCCCAAATACCGATCCCAATCCACCGTTTGCGGCGAAGCGTCCGGCGGAATTGAATACTGCCAGGCGCCAATCGCGGAGTTGCGGTCCAGCCACGACTCCACCATATTCAACTCGCCAATCGCGCCCGAGGCGAGCAACTGTTTCGCCTTGTGATAGGTTTGCGAACTCACGTACTGGCTGCCGACCATGAAGATACGGCCCGTCTTCTTCTGTGCCGCGATTACCTCGTGGCCCTGCGCGATCTTCTGCACCATTGGCTTCTGGCAGTAGACGTCCTTGCCTGCGTTCATGGCGTCGATGGAAATGCGCGAATGCCACAGGTCAGGAGTTGCGATGATCACCGCATCCACGTCCTTCCGCGCCAACACCTCGCGATAGTCGCGTGTCGTGAACACGTGCGCGCCGAAGCTCTCCTTCATCCGCACTAGACGGCCGTCGTAGAGATCGGCCGCAGCCACAATTTGCGCACCGCCATGTTCGATCGCGTTGCGTGCATCTCCCATCCCCATGCCGCCGGAACCGATGAGAGCGAATTGGATTTTGTCGTTTGCGGATTGAGGCATTGTCAGAGCGCCTTCAAAAGGTTATCGAGCGCTTGTTCAACATCCAAGGCCTTGCGTCGGGCCAAGTGAAAAAGACCGCTCAAATCCCGGTTTGCGTCCGGCCAGTAGTCTAGGTAGCTGTCCTCAGAAATGGAAACGGACTCAATGGCGTTGCCGCTCCCATCAAGAATCGAGAAAGTATGAACAGGCGGGCCGCCCCGTCGATCGCGCTTCGCGATTGCAACCGAATAACCTGGGAAACTAGCGAGGAACTTCGCGTCATCAACCGCGTCAGGCTCCCACGGCACCTCACCGTTGCTCGACTTTTCGTTAAGTCTGGCGACCAACTTCATCAATTTTTCATCAGTCGATGACATCACTTGCTCCGATTTCTCATGGTTGCCTGAATACCCGTCAGCCGATCGATTTGCCTCGATAGATTGCCTAAGACGCGTGTCGGATCACCGATTTCCTCTCCCTCCAGCATCGCAGATTCCACCCGCCTCTGAATGGCGGTGAGGTGCGCAATAGTCGCCTGCAAATCCGCTTTCTCAAATGCCAAAAGTTCTGGATCTTGCGCCAAGCGGATGAGCTTCGACTTGGCCGCTACATGCCTCTTCGCCGCCAAGTGCGGGACCTTTGCCACGTGCATGGCATGCACCTCACCCAAGTCGTCCAAAATATCGCGAAGCTGGCCGCTCAAATACTCGCGGCTCACGTCCTGCCTTACATCCTCCACGGCCACCCGCACAGCCTCCGCGGTGGACTTCGTCTTCATCACCTGCCAAATCGTCACTACAAATCCGACGATCGTGACCCAGAAGCCCCAAAAAGTAAACCAGTTCGCGGCCCCATTTACATACGCGGCGAATCCCCCTCCAGTCTGCACGCAATCACCTCACGGTCAGCTCACGATCTCCATCTTCTCCGGATCCCACTGGACGATTTTCTTGTCGAAGTAGCTCATGTTGCACAACAGCGCTGGACCCGCCGCGCGGAAGCCGAACACGGCATCTTCCACCACTGGCTTGCGCGACCGCACGGCCTCGACGAACACTCGATGGTGATCGCGATGGTCGTTGTAGCCCGCCGGCTGCGGGAAACGTTCGATGGTCTTCGGCCGCATGGAATCTGCCGAGGCGCGCTGCTGCGGATACTTCTTCCGGTACTCCTCCAGGAATTTCTCCTGCGTGGCCTTGGCAAACGTGTTGATCGTGTAGCCGGGTTCGCTCTCCTTCGGCTGGCGCTGCAACGTCACGTCGCCGGGGTTCACTGTGAGAATCCCCTCATCGCCAATAAACCGGAACGTGTGGCTGCCGCCCGACCCATCCACGAAATTCACGCGTAGCATCAAATTGAATGCCGGGTGATTCTTCGTCTCCGGATAGTCGAACAGCCCCAGCATCACGTCCGGCACGTCGCGCCCGTCTTTCCAATAGCGCAGTCCGCCCGTTGCATAGACGCGCGTCGGTCCAATCGCGCCCGTGATCGCGTGCATCCCGCTAAACAAGTGGACGAACAGATCGCCCGTCACACCGGTGCCGTAATCGCGATAGTTACGCCAGCGGAAAAGGCGAATGGGATCGAAGCCATGTTTTGGCGCGGAACCGATGAACCGGTCCCAATCGATGTTTTCGGCTGTCGCGTCGGGTGGAATCGAATATTGCCAGGCGCCAATCGCGGAATTGCGATCCCACCACGCTTCGATCATATTGAACTTGCCGATCGATCCCGCACGCACCAACTCGCCCGCCTT
>DASRHX010000024.1:0-2721 GCA_035650295.1 Bryobacteraceae bacterium
CGGCGTATCCTGTTCGGCGGCACGCAATCGCCGTGGAACGATCCGGCCTATCAGGGATCGGTCAGCTATGATCGCGGCATCTGCCCGGTGGTCGAACGCATGCATGACGAAGAGGTGATCTTCACCAATGCGATCCACGCGCAAACCGGCGAGTCCGACGTGGCGGACATCGGCCGAGCCTTTCACAAGGTGATCGATTGCTTTCGGTCGGCCGGCGCTTGAAGCTGGACGCGCTCGATCTGGTCGGCCGCAAGGTCCGCCTGCGGTCCTTCACCGAAGCGGACATCACCGATGTCTATATCGGCTGGCTCAACGATCCGGTCGTCACGCGCTACAGCGACCAGCGCTTTCTGCGGCACGACCGCGAAAGCTGCGTGCGCTATCTGGCTTCGTTTGATGGCACGCCGAACCTGTTCGTGAGCGTCCGCCGCCTTGAGGACGATCGGGCCATCGGTACGATGACTGCCTATGTCTCGCCGCATCACGGAGTAGCTGATGTGGGCATACTTATAGGCGACCGTTCCGTTTGGCGTGGGGGATTCGGGCAGGATGCTTGGGACACCTTCACATCTTGGCTCTTGTCCCGCCCCGACATTCGCAAGCTGGCAGCGGGCACTACTGCCGTGAACCAAGCAATGATCAGGCTTGCAGAACGCTCGGGAATGGCGATGGAGGGTCGCCGGATGCGCCAGGTGGTTATTGAAGGCGAAGCGGTGGACATTCTATACTTCGGTAGGTTCAAGGACACCCGCTGAGACCATGCCGCACGCGCAATCCGGAGCAACGCTAGTCGCCCGTTTCGAAAATCAGGCCGTTGGCCTTTTGAGATAAATGGATGCCGAAGATTCACGGAAAGTTGGCGCGGCTGCACGGACCACGCGAGTTATGCTTTGAAGACATCTCAGTCGACAGCGATGAGCTGTTGCCAGATGCTGTGTGCGCTGTCACGGCTTATTCTGCGATTTCTATCGGCACCGAAAAAGCCGCCTACATAGGGCTGACGCCGCTTCGCTCCGCGCCCGCCTATCCGCGCCTGCTGGGATATTGTAATTCCGCCCGAGTCGTAGGTGTCGGTTCAGATGTCAGATCGGTTGCTCCCGGCGACATCATTCTTACAAATCAGTCTCATCAGAGCTGCTTTACTTGCTCTTCTTCGGAGATATTAGCGAAGGTCCCGGAAAAGCTTAACGCCCGAGCGGCAAGTCTTGCCTATATCGCCTATTTTGGACTGAATGCCTTGCAGCGTGCGGACCTCCAGGCAGGCGAGTGTGTTGCGGTGCAAGGGTTGGGGCCAATTGGCCTCGCAACAGTTGCGGTCGCGCGGGCGTTGGGCGCAGGCCGAATAGTCGCACTTGGCAATTCGCCGAGCCGGTTGGAAACTGCGATTGCCTTTGGAGCCGATGAGGCGATCGATACACGAGAATTGGAGCAGATGGCCGGACTCGGCGCTGAACTTCGTAACTATGCGGATGTCGTCGTAACCACTGTCAATGCCTGGGCGGCGTGGCGTACGAGCCTGGCAATCGTTCGTGAGTTCGGGCGGGTGGCCGTCCTCGGCTTTCCGGGGCGCGGTGAGCCTTTGCCCACCTTCAACGTGTTGGCGTCGGACCCGTTTTACGTCAAGCAGCTGAGCATTTTGTCGGTCGGATTGCCCGCTGGTCACGGGCGTTGGGGACAGGGCGACAGGATGGCGTATCGGCGGGCGGGCATTGAACTCTTGCTGCAGCTCATGGCGAGCGGTGAGTTGCCGCTAGCCGACCTCATCACCCACGAGGTGCCTTGGTCAGAGCTCGAGGCTGTCTATCGACGGGCGGAATCCGGCGACAAGACACAGGTCGTTGCCGTGCTGAACTGGGAAGCCTCCTCGTGACTGGATTGCGGTTCGGACTGGTGGGGTGCGGCAGGATCGGGGCGACCGCTGACGACCGTGTGAATTCATGGGCCGTTGCAGATTTGTGGCTTCCCTATTCGCACGCCAGTGCCATCACCGCGACCGAGGGTGCCGAACTCGTGGCAGTCTGCGACGTGGATTCCGCGGCTGCGGAAGCCGCGAGGATACGGCATGGAGCCCGTGCATCCTATACGGACCTGGAAGCGATGCTCGCGAGCGAGGACTTGGACGTTCTCGCCATCGCTACCCGTGCTCGCCACCGGGGTGAGATCATCCGAACGGCGATCCGGCACGGCATTCGAGGCCTGTACTGCGAAAAGCCGCTTACAAACTCGCTCGAAGACGCCGACGAACTCGTCTCGGCGGTCGAGCGGGCGGGCGTCGCGTTCGTTTACGGCACGAAGCGTCGCTTCATGCCAGTCTATCGACGTGTTCGGGATCGGATCGCGGCTGGCGAACTCGGCCAGGCGACGAATATCATCATTCGGTTCGGATATGGTACCTTGCTGTGGTCATTGCCTCATGCTGTTGACATCGCGCAATTCCTCGCCGGAGACGCTGCCGCGGAGACTATCCAGGCTGATCTTAGCCTTGTGCGCGAGGATGTGAATGCTGCGATCGTAGACTGCGATCCGGGACTCAATATGGCAAGTATTCGATTCTCGAATGGGATACGGGCGATATTGGTCCCCGGTTACGGCATGGATGTTCAAGTAGCCGGCCCGCTCGGCCTCGTCAGTATCGAGGCGGATGGAGCTAACGTTCGGTGGCGTCGCGCATTGAGCGATGGGTCGGACATAGGCTGGCTCCTTGAGGAGCGCGTCGATCCT
>DASRHX010000025.1:0-3260 GCA_035650295.1 Bryobacteraceae bacterium
TCTCGGGATAGCACGGCAAGAGGTCGTTACCGCGCCTGGAAATGAGATGCGGCTTTTTATCGTTTGTGCCGGCCAATACTCGGAACCCGTCGTACTTAAGCTCGAAGATCCAGCCCGGTCTATTGAACGGCCTCGCAGCCGGTGCGAGCATTGCGAGATCTCTATAGGTAATCAGTCGACAGAAGATTAAAACGGGAAAACCATGGAGCCACTAGCGAAGGACAAGCGCCATCCTGCGGACTATCGGGATGAGATAGAACACGCAGAAGTTGCAGCGGCACTTTCCGAGCTGCCGGGCGATCATCCGGCCGCAGTCGCTTATTGGACGGCGGCGGTGGGCGATAGCCTCGCGCTTACTTATCTGCTCAAAGACCGGGCTGACGTCGCGCAGCGCCTCGTGGCTGCGTACCTCGGCGATAGCCGCAGGATCTGGAGCAGGCAGACCGGCGGTGCGCACCTGGCCGGCAAGCTATGACCTGTGCTTAGAAAAAATATTCACCAGCTTCTCGAGGGATTGCGCAGCATGGAGGCCCGCGGCCATTCGCATGGCCGGGCCTTACTGGTTCTTCTACCGGAAGTTATCGTCCGAAGAGGATACTCGGCTCTCGCACGTCGCCTGAACGACATGCGTGTCATTCATGCAATTAACTATCGTGCGTTTGAAGCATTCCAGCGCGAGCACGCGCCCATCGGCGGTGGTCATTTCTATCTGATCCTCATGCCTGGAACACTTCACTTCGTACTTCCTTGTCTCTCGTTGTTACCGGCGCACATACGGGTACTCCTGATCGCGAACGGCGCGGCGAAATGGGAGCGCCAATATCTGGCGCGCGCCTTCCCCCAATATCCGATCTTCAAACTTAAGACCTTTCCCAGCTCAAGCTTGTCGCACGGAACGGTTCTCACGCTCTTACTGGCATCGAACGAAGGGCCGTTCGGGGTCCTTGATCACGACTGCTACGTCTTCGACACATCCGTCTTCGGGGATCTTGGGTTCGGCGAACGGGATTGCCTTGTGGCAGCTTTCGGCAACACAGCTCCACAGTTGGGAATCCCTTATCCCGAAACGTATTTCCTGTATTTCAATTCGAAGCTCCTGAAGCCCATAATGCAGCGCTACGGAGTCGATGCAAGAGCCTATCGCAAGCTGCCAACGGCGGCCCGAGACCCGCTCGCGACCATCGGCGTACGGGATGGTGTTTACCTCAAGGAGTATCAAAACTACTTTGATACTCTTCACGTGCTGCTGCTACTCGCGCTTGCGGAGGGGTTGACTGTCCGCTTCCTCCAGTCCGTCGAGGCCGATTCGATCGCACACGTGGGAAGCACGAGCTCAGGTGTCGCACACACGAAGGATCTCATGCACTCATATGTGCAGCTTCGCTTCCTGGAGCTTCTCAACGACCTACGGCTGCGCCACCTATATCGGCGGCGTACCTATCCGTTTCGCGAATCGTCCGAAGTTTCGTCGCGAATTCCGCGCTCGCCGGAAGCGGTGGCAAGGATGAATGGGGTCGATGAGCTGACCAGACGGATAGCGAGTCGAGTCTAGCGGCCAGCGAAGTATGGCCCACCCATGCGAGCATTCGCGTTTGCCCTGATCGTCCTGGCCCATGCGGCAGCTTGGGCCGATACGCTCCACGGCAAGGTTGTCGGCATTACGGATGGAGACACGCTCACTGTGTTGAGCGCTGAGAATAAGTCCAAGGTCAGGCTGGGGGGATTGATGCGCCTGAGCGCCGGCAACCGCAGTACGAAGCAGCGCGACAAAACCTGTCTACGCTCGCTTTCGGAAGAAATGGTCACCGTGGATTGGCATAATCGCCTGGTCGGGACGGTAGCGGCAGACAGGCTCGACTTTGGTTGGGCGCAAGTGCGAGCAGGTCAGGCGTGGTGGTTCCGGCGCCCGCCCAAAGCGGCGTGGCCTACGCCTGTGCGCCGTCGTGAAGTCTCATTTCCTTCTGAGATGCGCGCGCGTTCGTCAACCCGGAGCCGCGGGGCGCGTTACTTGTTTGTTAGGGGGGCTCGGCACCGAAGGTTAGTCGCTTACCGTGGCTGGTTGCGGCCTCCCTAGCGACACCGACCCCCGTCGAACGCCTAGCAAGCCGCAGGCCGGGGGCTGAGGGGAACGAGGGACGGGCTATGCCCACGGTTTACGCTCGCACAGTGCGGCGTGCTGCTCAAATCCTGCATGGCAGGCACAATCTTGCCAAGCAACTGCACGTTCCTGAGCAGTTTGTGGCCGACTGTATCGCGGGTACTGTCGCCACCCCGCAAGACCTCTTCCTGCAGTGTGTCGACATCGTTGTCGCATACGAAGTGCACGAAATCAGCGGTTCGCATTCAAGTCCAAAAGGCGCGGATTAGAAGCTGCCGTACGCCAACCCGGATGGACGGCTCCGCATAACGGAAATGACTCTACGCGGCGCTCGGAGTCGCCGATTGCCACGGTGCGAGTCTCTAAGCGTGGCATAAGTCCAGAGCTGGCGCACCACGCAGCCAACATCACCCTGTTGGGGCGCTTCCCTAAGCGCTACGAATCGGAAGAGCTCCCAAGGGATGGAGTACACGTTTCCGGCTCGGACCTCCGCTGCGATTTCAGAAGTCGCCGGTCGATCCAGTGGGCGTCCGAATCTCGAGCGTGCTTGCGATCCGTTCTGGCTCTTTGTAATGCGCGGCGTCCTTCTCGGACATGTGCCAGCAGCTTTCTACTCGCTTGCCGCAATCTGGACCGTCTGTTGCCGTGTATCGCCATCTCCAAACTTTCTGCTATCACGGGTGTTCTCGTCACGGCCCGAGACCAAGCCATTCGGGCCCGCGCCCTTCAGTTCCAGCTATTCCGTGGCTGGCTCACCGCTCGGCCGCGCGGACTGTTCGTACTCGGGCCGCAACTGGCCCGACTGTTCGTAGTCGGACCGCAACTGGCTCGCGGCGCGGTATGCGGGCTGGATGTTGGCTTCGGGTGTAGCCGGCGGGATGTAGCGCTGCAGACCCCAGATTCCGTCAACGGGCCCGTAGATGCGCGGCTCGGGCTGCGTGGCCCGCTCGCGCAGTTCTTGCATGCGGCGGTGGCGTTCGAGTTCGAGGCGCAACTGAACGGGGTCGCGACAGCGATACGGCAGACCACAACTAAACCACGGGTCGTACATGCCCCACGTCAGGGGTACGCCGTAGTACGTGCCAACGCGGCCCCCGACGGCAAGCTCGCCGGCCGCAGCGTGTAGGGTCGCGGTGGCGAGAAGTGTCCCAAAAAGGGTACG
>DASRHX010000026.1:0-6656 GCA_035650295.1 Bryobacteraceae bacterium
CTATGAAGCCGCCGCGACGGCCATCGGGATTCCGATGGGCACGGTCCGCTCGCGGCTGCACCGTGCGCGGGCGCTGCTCATGCAAGCGCTGGCCGCGCAGAGGGTAGTCCAATGACGCCGCTCGATCCCATCCTCCACGAACTGGCCGACGAGCATCGAGAACAATCCGCGCCGGAAACTATTGAGCGGGCGCTCGTGGCCGAGTTCCGGAGCCGCCATCGGCGAAGCCTGTTGCCGTGGCTGGGTGGGGCAGCCGCGGTGGCATCCGCGTGCGCGGCATTAGCTGTCTATTTGGTACAGCCACCTCCGGCCGAGATGATCGCGCTGCACGTGGCGGCGCCAGCAGCACCCGAGGTTCGCTTCACGCCCAAGCGGGTTGAGGCGCCACGGTTCGCAGTGGCCCGCGCCAAGCGGCCTTCCGCGCCAGCCGGAGCGGAGATCACTACCGACTTTTTCCCGCTGCGCGCGGGGCCGGTGCTCGCGCCTGGAGAACTTGTACAGATAGTCCGCACGCGCGTCCCGCGCCGTGAACTGGCGCGTTTCGGTCTGACGGCGAGCGGCTACGACACATCACGACCGGTTGCGCGGGACATCCGCGCCGATGTCGTCTTCGGTTATGACGGTACGGCCCGCGCCATCCGCTTCATCCACGATTCTCAGTAAGTCCAAGGAGCACACTTCCCGATGAAAAAAACAGCCCTCATCCTCACCACGACGCTTGGCGGAATGCTTTGCGCGCAGACTCCGGCACCCGATCCGTCGTTCAAGCCGCGCACAATGCACTGGGAGCACAGCGTAGCCGTTGCCGGCGCGCCACAGGAGGCCACCATCGGCTTCGTCGCCGCCGAGGGCGCACCTGGATTCGCCGGCGCGCCGGTTAAGGGAGCGCCCTACGCAGCCACGATCGAGCACACGTTCACACAGACGCTCGCCGACGGCACGCGCATCGAGCGGAAATCTTCCGCCCAGGCGGCTCGCGACTCGGAGGGCCGCACGCGCATGGAACAGACACCGGCGGCGATGGCGCCGGTGCCGGTCGAGCTTCCGACCACGACGATCATTCACGATCCCGTGGCCAAGCAGACCATCATTCTCAACGACAAGGAGAAGACGGCCACGATTATGAAGATGCCGGACATGACAGCGCTGAAGACGAAGATGGCTATGGCCGGCGGCGTGCGCATGCGGAGCGGAGCTCCAGCAGGCGGGGCGGCAGGTGCGGTAGCTGTCACGGAAGATGTCGTGATCGAGCGCAAGATCGAACGGCATGCCGAGGGTGGTAAGGCCGCGGTCGCATTCCCGCCGTCGGATGTGGTGTTCACCGCAGCCGTTCCTCCGCCCGGGGCTGGGGTGAGTCACCAGGTGATGATGTTCGACGGCGGCGACGACAATGCCAAGTCCGAGGCGTTGGGTAAGCAGACGATTTCCGGCGTGGCCTGCAACGCGACGCGGACGACGCACACGATCGCGGCGGGGCAGATTGGCAACGACCGTCCGATCGAGATTGTTTCGGAGACCTGCTTCTCCGATGAACTGAAGACGGTTATCTCTTCGCGCACGAAAGACCCGATGCACGGAGAGACTTCGATGCGGCTGGCGAGTGTGAACCGCTCCGAGCCGGCGAAAAGCCTGTTCGAGGTGCCGCCGGGCTATACGAAGAAGGAAGGCCCGAAGCCGATGATGTTCGAGAAGATGCTCAGGGAAGTCACGCCAGAATAGTAGTTCCTGCAAGTGTAGCGGGGACAGGCCATCCTGCCCCCGCTACCCCGACCCTTACTCCTCGTCGGTTGCGAAGCCGATTTTCACCACTTCGGCCGGCGGTCCCGGCCTCTTCTTCCGGTAGCTGCGGCGGTTTTCCCGAATGGTGGCCACGGCCCGCAGCAGATACTCCTCAAGCGGCAGCACCAGGCGACCGATGCTTTGGTCATAGGCCAGAATTAGCTTGCCATCCTCGACGGCCGATTTGATGTCGGCACCGGTGAGTCCGGCACAGCCTTCGGCCACGACTTGCAGGGCGACTTCCGAGTACGCGGCCGGCATACCCCGCAAGCAGGCTTGCAGGATTTCCATGCGGGCTTCGACGTCCGGCAATCGCGTACGCAGCCAGAGTTCGATGCGGCCGGAGCGGACGAGCGCCGGGGGTAAGCTGGCGGCATCCATGGCGGTCATCATGACGCATACGCGGCCGACACTTTCGCTTTCCAGTCCATCGAGCATGGTGAGCAGATAGCGGTAGAAGCCCTTGTGTTCGTCGTCGTCAAAGATCAAGTCGGCGTCGTCGATGAAGATCACCGACGGTGCGTTCCGCTTGGCTTTGTCGAAGATGCCTCCGACCTCGCAGTAGAAGTCATTCGATCCGGCGATGACGGTTCCGTCGATTAGGAAGAACTTGCTCTTCAGGCGATGGGCGAGGGCGCGGCCGATGGTGGTTTTGCCCGTTCCGGGGGGACCGGCGAGCAAGACGCCACGGCGAGCTTTGAGGCGCAGGCCGGCGGCGAGAGCGTCGTTCTCCAACGGGAGTGCGATCTTGGCTTCGAGAGCTTCGATGACATCATCCATGCCCCTGAGGTCCCTCCAACTGAC
The DNA here is from genome assembly GCA_035650295.1 of Bryobacteraceae bacterium. GTDB lineage: Bacteria > Acidobacteriota > Terriglobia > Bryobacterales > Bryobacteraceae > JAFLBB01. The sequence goes on from DASRHX010000026.1 coordinate 2,584, forward strand.
GGCCTGGACCTGGTTCAGATCGACGTTGCTGACCATATGGAGCGAGGTCAGGTGGTCGATGAACTCGGCGGTGGACAGGCTGTCGCGCGCGGCGAGTCCCAGACACGCGTTCTTAAGCTGCCACGCGCTTAGCGCCGGCGCATGGCGGTAGACTTTGTCCACTTCCACGCCCGCGGCGAGGTGTTCGCGAAGATAGCTGTCGAGGAACTGGCGGTAATCTTCCATGCCGAAGTCCGAGAGCTTGGCCAAGTGGGCGCGGCGCTCGATGACCTCTGTGTTGCTTGTGAGGTCGGTGGCCAAGATCATCTTCTTGCCCGCAGCCGCGGCCTCCTCGTGAATGACGGAGAGCACACCGTCGAGCAGGTTGGCGCGAGGGTACTCATAGTGGTCCGTGATATCGGTAAGCAGGTTGAGATCGTCGAGGAAGACGGTTTCGTTTGCCGAGAGCGTACGCTCCATCATGGTGAGGAAGGTCTCTTCGATGGCGGCGGGCGGATTGCCGAGGAGAGCGTCGAGGAACGTCTGCATTCCGACGAGGGCTCCACCGTTTTCTGCATGGAGATGGCGCAGGATCGTGGTGCGGCCCATGCCGGGGGCGCAGCGCAGCATGACAGTCGAACCTATTTTCATTGCGTCGCGCAGGTCGCGGGCGACCCGCGCCTGCACCGGCGTCAGTTTCACATTCGTATCCATTTGAGTTTCCAGATTCTTCCGCACGTCTGGCGCGGGCACACGACAAGTGGAGGTCCGCCGAGCGAACCGTTCATTGAATTACAGAGAAGTGGGGTTAGAGGGCGGGAAAACCGGAAAGCAGGCGGGATTCCCTGGTCGTAATGTTATGGGGCAAGTGCGCCTCCTTTCCTTGAGAATGACGAACTTCAGTAGACTACCACCTTGAAGTGGGTCTTGCAAGAGAAATTTGTAGGGGCCGGTATCATGACAGTATTTCCGCGGTGCTCCCTATGTCGAATCTCGCGCGAACTGCCGAAATGGGGAACATGTGGTGGCTTGCGGCCGTTTTCCTGCTCGGGCTCCTCTTCTATGGGCTCAGGAAAAAAGATCTTTGCAGTCAACATCTTGCCCAAGCCGGCCGGGCGGCGGGGGCGCGGAACTGGGACTTATTTGACAAAAAGATGACGTTGGCGCGGGCCTCGGCTGCCCGACTGACGGACGAGAAATCGCGGGATGAGGCGCTGAGCGACATCGAATACCTGGCTGCGCATGGAGCCTACTCACGCAACCGGAGCGAAGACGCCATTGCTCATCTCTCTCTCGCCATCCGGGGATTTGAGCGCTTGGCTGATGGCTCCAAGGGGATCAAGTTGGCCGCCGCACACCAGCTTTGGGGCGACCTCGCCTTCGACGCAGCCGATTTCCCGGCAGCCGAGGAGCACTTCCGTGCCGCGGCCGTAGCGATCGAGTTCAAGGAGAACCCAGCCCGCGTGCTGTCGTCGTTGAAGCGTCTGGGCGACGTACTGCTTGCCCAGCAGCGTTATGAGGACGCCCGCGAGGTGATCGAAAAGGGAATCGAGTTTGAGCGGCGGCTGCTGATGGACACCATCAAGCCCGAGGAGCAGGAGAACTCGACCGTGATTGCGATGGCGATTCCCGATCTCGCGCTGGCGCGCCGCGATTTTGCGAGCGCCGAGCGGCTTTATCGCGAGAAGGTGGAGTTCTATGGCCAGCCGGATTCTTCGATTTCGGACTCCGACATCACCCGCTATCAGTTCCATCTTGCCACCGCACAGCAGGAGCTGGGCCGTGTTCAGGATGCGCTGATCACACTGCACGCGGCCGTCGAATCGGCCGAACGCGACTATGGATCGGAACACCCACGCACAGAAAACGCCCGGCGGCGATTGGCCGAGATTACCCAGATCACCGAGGGCGGCCTGTAGAACGGGCACAACACGGTCCGGCAATCAGGCGTTTTCGGCGGCCATGACTCGGGTAATCGCGGCGGCTGTCTGCTCCCAACGATCCCGTTCCGCCGTCAGCTGTTTCCGGCCCGCGGGGGTCAGCTTGTAATAGCGCGCGCGGCGGTTGGTGGCCGAAATCTCCCATTTGGCGCTAACCAGTCCCGCCTTTTCCAGGCGCTGCAGCGCGGGATAGAGCGAGCCGTGGTCGACGGCAAACACATCGTCCGAAAGGCGCTCGATGGCCTTGGCCACCTCGTAGCCGTTGGCCTGCCCGGCCGAGAGCGTGCGCAACACCATCATGTCCAGGGTTCCCTGGAGGAGCTCCATTTTTTCCAACTGTTTTTTACCCACGGGGATCTTTTTGCAGAATAGCACGTATATAGGGTAGTGAGTCTATAGGTAGATCAACTACTATAGACAGGTAGACAAACTACTATGCCAACAACGCGATTCGCTCACGTCATCACGCGCCGCGCCCTGTTCGCGGCCACGTGCGCTCTTCCCGCTCTCTTCGCCGCCAAGCCGTCGAAAAAGGACGAACGCTTCCATCTCCGCACGGAGAGCTACGACATTGAGTTAACCCTCCGGTACCACGACGCCTACGCGAGCAAAGGCTTCTGGTTTCTCGACGAATCGGCTAACCGGGTTTTTTGTCTCTCGTCCAACGGGGAGAAGAACCGGATGTGCTCCGAAAACTTTCACGGCTCGCTCGCCTTGGCCAACTACCGCGTCAAGCCGCGGTCTAAACATGCGGGACAACCGGCGCTTCGCGAATATGTGCGCATGATCGATCGCGACCAGCGCCTCGATCCGCGCGCGCCCTTTGAGCGCACCATTCAACTCCAGCACGGCGTCGCAACGGATCTCCAGGCCTTCGGGTATGAGGCGGCGCCGGCGACTCCGCTCCTTCCACCCGCTCACGGCCCCTGGTACCTCCTCCGCCAGGATTTGTTTCTCGAATCGCAAGCGGAACCTTTTCTTGTCCTTTATTGGAAACAAGCACTACCTTCCATTCGTATTCTTGACATGATTCCTGGCGATCAGACTTCTGTATTGGAGCGATGACGGATGACGTCATGGCTCTCCACGCTCCGCGCGCGGCTTCGGCGATCCCGCCCAGGCGAGGACCTTCGCGCCGAACTCGAGATGCATCTTGAACTCGCCGTGCAAGAGGGAATGGACGCAGGCCTTTCCGCCGCCGAAGCCCAGCGCCGGGCTCGGCTCGCGCTGGGAAGTTCCCAAGCGGTCGTGGAGAACATGGCCGACTTCGAGTTACGCAACACGGCCGCTTCGATTCTGCGCGACTTCCTTCACGGATTCCGCCGCCTGCGTCAGAGTCCCGTTCTTTCCATCACGGCAATACTCACGCTCGCCATCGGTATCGGCTCGAACACAGCTATCTTCACCCTGCTCTATGGAGTTCTCCTTCGTCCGCTTTCCGTCCCCAATGCGCATGAGCTGGTAACGCCGCGCGTCGTGGTCCCCGCCATCGAGCCACAAGAAGCCTTCCTGCCTTTCCGCATGATGCGATATCTACAAGAGCATTCCCGTTCCTACTCGGGGTTTTCCATTTGGTACAGCAATCTGGTTGCGCTCGCCGAGCCGGACGGCACAGCCAGTTTTCACGAGGTGGCGATCGTTTCCGGCAATGCATTCGAGGTGCTCGGAGCCGTTCCTTATATGGGGCGGCACTTTACGTCCGCGGATGATGCTCCCAACCGGCCGGGCGGCGGGTTTCCCGTTGTCATCGGCTACCGCATGTGGCGCAACCACTTCGGTGGCGACCGCAATATCCTCGGCCGCCGCCTGCGGCTCACCGGCCAGCCTGCTGTCGTGGTCGGCATCGCTCCTCCGGACTTTTACGGCATCCGGCCGGGAGTCGACATTCCTATTTACCTTCCGCTGGCTTTTCTGAAGGCCACAGGGGGCCCGGATCTGAATTCGCCCAACTCCTATTCCTCCGCACCGGTCATCGCGCGGTTGCGGCCGGACGCGACGATCGAAAGCGCAAACGCGGAATTGGCCGCCGCCAAGGACACCTATTTGAGGGAATTCGTGCCGCCCAGTTTTCTCAAGTCGTCACAGTCGAAAGGAATCTCGTTTGTAGTGCGCTCCGCCCAGACTGGGATATCAGGTTTCTTCGGCTTTTCATAC
>DASRHX010000027.1:0-6836 GCA_035650295.1 Bryobacteraceae bacterium
GTTGTACACGTGAATGATCTCCCGGAGCGTCCGTCGCGACAGCACATACTGCATCTGGTTGGCCAGTTGCCGCCGCAAGTCGGGCTGCCCAGAGTGGGGTACATAGCGTTCGGAAATAGTCGGCTCCGTCAGACGCAAAGTCGCCGTCGATGTGTAGCGTTCCGGCACCGCATACGCAATCACGCCGGCGATTAATCCGCCTGCAACGGCGAAAGACGCCACCCAGCGCAGCCGGCGCGGCCGTTGCGTTCGCAGTTGCGCTCTGTCGATGGGCCGCGCGACGCCGGCCAGCTCGCGTACGCCAAATCCCAGGTACGGGAAGAGCCCCTCGCTCCGGGCGTGCTGGCGGGCTTCCTGAAAAGCCGCGAGCATCTCGCTTGCAAGCTCAGGAGGCAGTGTGCGCTGACGGCGCAGGAGAAAGGAGTATAGAGCGGTGAGCATGAGCTTAGACCTCCCCTTTAGCCAAGCGAAGCGTGGCGACGCGTGCCAGCATCTTCATCCGGCTGATTTCAGTCGTCAAGCCTTCTCGCCCCACGGCCGTGAGTGCGTACGCCTGGCGGCCCCGAGAAGTGTCTTCTTCCTCCACGCGTTCGATCCATTCGGCGGCGAGCAGGCGCTGAACGGCGCCATACAGGGTCCCCGTGCTGAGCTTGACTCGCCCGTTGCTGAGGAACTCGACATCCTTCAGGATCGAGTAGCCGTGGCGCGGTTGGCCGGCGATGCTGAGAAGGATCAGGAGGACCGATTCGGATAGAGGTTGTCCCGATGTGTCGATAGTCTCTTTCGCGACATGTCGCATGACGACATATTAGCCGCGATGCTAGGACCTGTCAAGGGCCACGCGTTACACTCGGAGTTTTGAGGAGGTTCCCCATGACCAGAGCAGAATACTTGGCGCAGCGAAGTGGCGACGATGTCCGCACCCAAATGCACTATGCGCGGAAGGGTGTGGTCACGGCCGAGATGGAGTACGTCGCGCGCCGCGAGCAACTGCCCGTGGAAACCGTGCGCGAAGAAGTCGCCCGTGGGCGTATGATCATACCGGCCAACTGGAACCATACCTCGCTCGAGCCAATGGCCATCGGCATCGCCTCCAAGTGCAAGATCAACGCCAACATTGGGAACTCAGCCACAACGTCTGACATTGAAGGCGAGTTGGAGAAGCTACGCTACTCCGTGAAGTATGGCGCCGACACGGTGATGGACCTTTCCACTGGTGGAAACATCCCTGCGATTCGCCAGGCCATCATCAACCACTCGCCCGTACCCATCGGCACAGTGCCCATCTATGAGGCGCTTTCGCGCGTGCGCCGGGTTGAGGATCTCACTCCGCAGGTGATGCTCGAAGTCATCGAGGAACAAGCCGAGCAGGGCGTCGACTACATGACGATCCACGCGGGCGTGCTCATTCAATATGTTCCGCTCGCCGCCCGGCGCGTGACAGGGATCGTTTCCCGAGGCGGCTCGATTCTGGCCGAGTGGATGGTGAAAAACCACAGGCAGAATTTCCTGTACGAGCACTTCCGGGACATCTGCAAGATCTTCCAGAAGCACGATGTCAGCTTCTCACTGGGCGATGGTTTGCGGCCCGGCTCTCTCGCCGACGCGAGCGACGAAGCCCAGTTCGCCGAGTTGAAAACCCTCGGCGAGTTGACGCGGATCGCTTGGGAATACGATGTGCAGGTGATGATCGAAGGACCCGGCCACATTCCGATGGATCAGATCCAACTGCAGGTGGAGAAGGAAAAGGAGCTCTGCTACGAAGCGCCCTTCTACACGCTTGGGCCGTTGGTGACCGACTTCGCGCCCGGTTACGATCACATCACGTCGGCCATCGGTGCGGCGATGATTGGATGGTACGGCGCTTCTATGCTCTGCTACGTCACCCCCAAGGAGCATCTGGGACTACCGAACAAAGAGGACGTAAAGCAAGGGATCATCGCCTACAGGATCGCCGCTCACGCTGCCGACATTGCGCGTCATCGTCCGGGCGCCCGCGATCGCGACGACGAGCTATCCCGGGCGCGCTACCGCTTCGATTGGAAGAAGCAATTCGAGCTCGCTCTCGATCCCGAGACGGCCCAGTCGTATCACGACGAGACATTGCCTGAGGAAGGCTTCAAGGACGCGCACTTCTGCTCGATGTGCGGGCCGAAATTCTGCTCGATGAACATCAGCGCGAAGGTCGAAGAGTTCACCGCCGACGATGCTCAGTCCATTCTCGACGGCTCGGCCGCGAAGCGCGAGCTGGTGAACATTCAGGGCGACTGATGAGCACGTACCACACGCTTGCGCTCGTTAGCTTGTGGTCCGTCGCTGCTTTCGCCGCTGCCAATCCTCTCGTTGTCCTTCGGGAGGCCTCGGTGCAGGACGCCGCAGCAGTGCGTCTTGCGGCTGCCGAGGCGCCCGACGAAGCCGTGGCAATCATGCGCGGCGGTTCTTCCGCGCTAGCTCGCTCGCTCGAATCCAGTGAAGATCCAGTGCTTCGGCTCTTGCCAGAGCTTGCGCGCGAGTCGTGTGTTCCCGAATCCGTTTGTCCCGCGGCGGCGGTCTTCTATCGTCAGATCCAATCCGGTGCGATGACGCGCGAGCAAGCGAAGAGCATCGCCTCCAGCCGCGCGGATTACTTTCACCATATTGTGACCCTTCGCATGGAAGGACCGGATCCGCTGTTTGATCGCGTGCTGCATCAGGAGGCGGAGACCATCCGCAGCGCCTGGATGGAGGGCGGGGAAGGACGCCGATCGCTGGGTGTTGAACGCTTCAGTAGCCGGGACCTTTACGCAATCCTTGCTTACGGTCAGCGGGAGGAAAGCGAGATCAGCTTCGCGAAATTCTTCGATTTGGAGTTTGTGCCGCGAATGAACGGTGGCCGCCTGATGGCCACGCTCGCCGCCGCGAAAGGTCTGCGTGTGCGCCACTTCCTGGTAGAGGCGATCCGTGCTGATCGCGTGCGGCAGCTTCTCGACGTGGCAGGAAGTGATCGGCCGCGGCTGGTTGCCCAGGCGGTAGCGGGAATCGGCGCCGCTCCGAAGCCGGAGCGGGAATGCGCGTTGGCCGCGGAAGTGCTAGAGGCCTATGCGGAGTTGGTTTCTCCGGGTGCGATCGAAAAGGCACTGCTCGAGGAGTCCCGCCGCAACGAGGACCTCGCCGGTCTGCTGGCTGCGTGGCTGGAGCGGCTGCGGTCCGCGCTCATGAGTAAAGAGTTGACCGCGCTCGCCGCACGTTACCGGCGCCATCTCCCCGAGGCCGGCAAACTGCAAGCGGTCGATGTGTGCCAGGATGGCGTATGCACGCAGCGCCTTATGTTCTTTGACGACGACGATGGCGCCGCATCGTTCCGCGCGTTCCAAGCGCAATATCGAAAGGATCCGAGTTGGACGTGGGAGGATCACGGCGGTTATGTGCGCGTGTGGCGCAAAGGAATGGCCGGATTGACCGTGGAACTTTTTGCGAACCGTCCTCAATTAAACGGCGGCGCGGTGAGCATGGCCTGGCAGGGCAAAGAGCAAGAAGCACAAGCCGCCTTCGCACGCGTGCTGGACGCTCGCGGGATGGCGCGAATTTTTGTGCAACGAGGTCATGCCTATCATGTGCCCAAGGCAATTGAAGTGGTGCCTCACGAGGCGCGGCTCGTATATCTTGGCGGTTGCCGGGGCACTGAGAACCTAAGCAACGTGCTTGACCGTGCTCCCCATGCGCAGATAATTGCGACGCGTTCCACGGGGACGATGGATGTGAACGACCCGCTGCTGAAGGCGATGAACGATGAACTGGCCGACCGTGGGCATATCCAGTGGCTGGATTTTTGGGCCCGCCAAAGATCGAGTTTTTCCGGAAGCCACTTGTTCAGCCGCTATATTCCGCCGCACCGCAACGGCGCCGTGATCGTAATGCAGGGCTGGCGGCGCATCCACCCTTGACCCCGCGTCGATTGTGTCGTTGAATATTCACAACTTTGTAATCCATCTGGGAAATTCGTGGTGCTAGATTCGAAAAGAATTCTAAGGGCGTCTATGAAAAAAATCCTGTTCCTCTCGTGCCTGCTACTGGTGTGCGCTCTCACGCTGCACGCTCAATTCGACACCAGCGTGGTCCTCGGCACCGTGCGCGATCAAAGCGCGAATGTCGTGCCAGGGGCTACCGTGAAACTGCTGAATACGGAGACGGGGATCGAGTCGCAGAGCGCCACCAGCGAAAGCGGCGACTACCTCTTCCTCAACGTGAAGATCGGCAAGTATCGTGTCGCGGTTGAGAAGGCCGGGTTTGCCGCCGCCTCGGCGGAGAATGTCACGGTTACGGTGAATGCCCGCCAACGCGTCGACTTTGAGCTGAAAGTCGGGCAAGTTACGGAGTCGGTTCAGGTGACCGAGGGTGTTATTGCGGTTGAATCCGATTCGAGCGATCGCGGCCTCGTCGTGAACCGCCGTCAAATCGTCGACCTGCCCCTCAACGGCCGCAATTACTCGGATCTCGCACTGCTCTCCACCGGCGTGCGCCGCTCCGACTACGCCTTCGCCAACCCGCCGCGCGAAGGTTCATTCAATGTCAACGGCCAGCGCAGCATCTTTAACAACTTCCTCATGGACGGCCTCGACAACAACGCCTATGGCACGTCGAACCAGGGCTTTTCCAACCAGGTTAATCAACTTACGCCTGATGCAGTCGGCGAGTTTAAAGTGGTCACTTCCAATGCCAGTGCCGAGTACGGCCGCAGCTCAGGCGCCGTGATCAACGCGACAATGAAAAGCGGGACCAACGAACTGCACGGGACCGCTTGGGAGTATTTGCGCAACACCGAGCTCAACGCCACGGGTTTCTTCAGGCCCGCCACCGGCAAGCCCGTCCTGCAGCGCAATCAATTCGGCTTCACCGTGGGTGGCCCCATCGTGAAGAACCGCGCCTTCTTTTTCGCCGATTGGGAAGGCTTTCGTCAGCGAGAGAAGTTCGTCGTGAATACGACAAACCTACCCACTGCGGCGCAACGCCAGGGAATCTTCCCCACACCCGTCACCAATCCGCTTACTAACACAACTTATCCCGCAAACACTCCCCTTCCGGCTTCGGCCGTTACGCCCTTCGCGCGAAAAGTTCTCGACGAACTGCCGCTGCCCAACGGAACTGGCACGAACCCGAACGAGTTCCGCAGTCTTCGCGCCGATAAGAACAACAACGACAAGATGGACCTGAAGCTCGACGGCCAGATTACCTCGGCCATGACTGCTTTCGTCCGGCTCAGCCATCGCAAGAGCAACTACCTGCAGGGGCCCAACATCCCCGGTCCGTCCGGCGGCGATGGTAACGGCTTCATCCGCGCGCTCAATCAGTCGCTTGGCCTGGGCTGGACGTGGACAGTTACGGCTAGCTCTCTTCTTGAAGTCCGCTACGGCCAATCGCGCACACGCGCCGGCAAAGAGCCGCCCTACATCGGCGGCCCCAGTATGCGCGCACTATATGGCATCACGGGATTGAGCGAAGATCCGCGCCTCACCGGAGGCCTCACGCAGCAGACGGTCACCGGCTTCACCGCGTTCGGGCGCCAGGCAACGAACCCCCAATGGCAATACCCGGACGTTTATAACCCGAAGATCAACTATTCGCTCATCCGGGGCCGCCATACGATGAAGGCCGGTTACGAATATCAGAGAATTCACACTGAAATTCAGGACGTCAATCCCCTTTACGGCAACGACCTCTACAACGGCAACTTTAGCGGCCAGCCGCTCGCTGACTTCATGTTCGGCCTGCGGCGCGAGTATCAACTGGTGAACTTCTACGTCGCGCAGTATCGCCAGGTGATGAATTTCGGCTATTTTCAGGACGACTGGAAAGTATCCTCCAAGCTCACGTTGAATCTCGGCTTGCGCTACGAGTACGCCACTCCTCAATGGGAAGCCGACAATCGCCTTTCGAATTTCGACCCCGTTACGAACAAGCTCATCCCGGCGAAGGAAGGAACGGTCGCCGACCGCGCGCAAGTCAACCCCGATCGCAACAACTTCGCGCCGCGCCTCGGCGTGGCATACGCGCTCAATCCGAAGACCGCCATTCGTGCGGCTTACGGCGTGAGCTACATCCACTTCAATCGTGCCGGCGGCGGAAATGTTCTCGGCATCAATGGGCCTCAGGTGGTCAACGCGGCCATCACGCAAGCGCCCACGGACGCCACGTTCCGGCCTACGCAGGCTGGGTACCCCGTGGGCCTTACCGATCCCGACAAGTTCAATCCGCTGTTGGCAAATATCAGCTACATTCCGCGTGACACGCGCACGGGTTACGTACAGAACTGGTCGTTCTCAATTCAGCGCGAATTGCCCTGGGGATTCATCGCCGACCTGGGCTATGTCGGCAATAAAGGCAACAATCTGATCATCTTTGCCGACTTCAATGAAGCGCGCCCCAACCGCCCCGGCGAGACTCTCTCTATCCAAGCACGCCGTCCCAATCAGGCCTGGAGCGCGATCACCGTCACGTGGCCGCAAGCCTCGTCGAACTACCACGGCCTCCAGTTCCGCCTGGAGCGCAAATTCGTCAATGGCTTTTCCCTTCTCAACTCGTTCGTGTGGTCGAAGGCCATCGACACGACGGGCCAGGCGCTGGAAGCGCAAGCTGGTTCCGGGGGGCGCTCCTCGCCGCAAAGCTGGTACAACCTAGCCGCTGAGCGTGCTGTCAGCGACTTCGATCAGCCTTTCAACAACACAACCGCCATCCTCTATGAACTGCCGTTCGGCAAGGGCCGCAAGTTCGGGTCGGACATGCCGCTAGCTGCGGATTGGCTCGTGGGCGGCTGGCAATTGAGCGCGATCAACACGCTCTGGAGCGGGCAGCCCGTGAAC
>DASRHX010000028.1:0-4259 GCA_035650295.1 Bryobacteraceae bacterium
AGAATCGCGGGCCGTCAGTGGTTTCCATCCTGTAAGAGGAGAGACGCGCGACAGGCACGCCAAGGCGCTCTAATTGGCCCTGCTCTTCGCTTATGATGAAGGTGAAGGATTTCAACTCTTTGATGTCTTTCTGCAGCGCGGCGAAACGGCGGCGGGAATTGGCGAAGTTCCTGCGGAATTCCGGCGTTAGCATCTCTGAATCTTTCTTCTCGGCGAGTTCCATCAGGCATTGCTTGAGCCGCTGGCTGAACTCGGGGTTCGGATCTTTCTGCGGTTTGATAGAGTGCAGAGTCAACCCCGGAATATAGTGTCCTGCCACGCGCTCAGCGACGCTATGTGGGCTGCCGGGTCCATTCATCAGGACGATGACCGTCAAGCCGTCATCGACAAAGCGGCTGATTTGCGTGGCAGTGCCAGGCCGGCCTCCGCCATGACCAATCATTCGATGCCCGCGCGCGCCGCCCATGACCCAGCCAAACCCATAGCCGCTTTTCCCACCGCCGTTCACCGGTGCCTCCGCCCACATTTGCTGCAGTGCCTCTTTCTTGAGAATGCGTTCAGTGTAGAGCGCGGCATCCCACTTCGCCAGATCCAGCACGGTCGAGAGCAAACCGCCGTCGCCGTTGTTCCAGAGCGTGGGGTTCAGCAAATCGATGTTCTCGAACTTGTTCGTCTTCCAGTCATACAAGGCTGCGCGATGCGGAATCACATCGAACGGACTGTCGCGACGCGTGGCCGTCATTTGGAGAGGCCCCCAAACGCGCTCCGCCAGGAATGCATCATAGGATTTTCCAGAGAGTCGCTGGATCAGCATCGCCAGCAGCACATAGTTGCTGTTCGAGTAGGCGTACTTGTCGCCGGCGGAGAAATCCAACGGCTCATTTTTCATGATCTCGAGGAGGCGCGCGTAGGTAAAATCGTTTCGCCGTTCGGCCATCGGGACCACGTTGAGATAGTCCTTAATTCCCGAGGTCATCGTGAGGAGATGCCGCACGGTAATGTTGCTCCAGGCCACGGGAAGCTCGCTGAAATGTTTTGTGACGCTGTCTGAGAGCTGAAGCTTGCCGTCCTCGACCAGGAGCATGATCGCCGTGGCGGTAAACTGCTTGCTCACCGAAGCGAGTTGGTAGGCCGTGTCGGGAGTGGCGGGAATATTCCATTCCAGGTTGGCCAGGCCGTACCCTTTGGCCTTGATCACCTTCCCGTTCTTAACAACGGCGAGCGAGAGGCCCGGATGTTCTGTCGCTCGAGTTGCTTTGCGACGTAATCGTCGATCTCGTCTGCGGCAAGGGGCGCAACACAGGGCATGGATGCCAGAAAAGCAAAGGCGAAGGCGACGAGAATCGGTACGCGATAATTGGATAGAAAGGTTTTGCGTAGCATACGTGTAATCATCCTAATGACACCGCAAGGGACGGATTTGTTTCAAAGCCGGGCAAGGCATCGCCGCTGAACGGCAAAACGCAGCCGCCGACCCGGACACTTCGGCTACTCCCTGAAATCTGTGTCAGGCTCTTTCAAGTCCAGTTCCCGGATCCACGTATTGCGGTAACGCACATCGTGCCCTTCGGCCTGCAGCTTCAATCCTTCCGGAGTGTCGGTGATCCCCTTGCCGCTGTCATTCCCACCATCAACACCCGAACGCGGCCCGCCCCAGACCTGGTTGATCTGCACGTTCGTGTGGACCTTGATGCCGTTGAAATACATCGTCACCATCGCTTTCTCGACGCGCTTGCCGTCCTGGAATCGCGCCGCGCGAAACACGACGTCGTACGCGTTCCACTTGCCCACTCCGTTGTAGGCATGATAGGGCGAGTCGGTTTCATTAATCACCGCGCCCATGCCGTGCTTTGTCTTGTCGCCGTCCAGCACCTGGATTTCGTAGCGATTTTGCAAATACACGCCGCTGTTCCCGCCCGCCTTCGAAATCAAGAATTCGATGTGCAGCCGGAAATCGCGGTACTTCTTCTTCGTCACAATGTCTGCCGCCCCGTATTTGCCGCCGGCGGCCGCTGGATCGTCCGTCATCAATACAGTTCGGTCACCCGCCGGATCTTCGACGATCTTCCACTTGATCGGCAGCGACGACTTGAACCCTGGCCCTTCCCAGTAAGTCCACTTCGCGTCCAACGTCTCGCGAGTGCCGTCGATGATCATCTCGGCTCCGGGAATCGGCTTTGCACCCACGCCGACCCCGGCAAACGTCGCTGGGGCGAACAATATCCCGACCAGACCGAGCACCGATGCATGAAGCAGAAGGCGTATTGTCATGCGTCTCTTGTCGGCGGTTTTCGCTCGAAGCGCCAGCCTTTTGTTGGCACGACTGAGATCGAGGGACGATTGTTGCCGAAACCCTCCGAAAGTGAGACAACATGCCATCATGCTTTACCGACCTGCTCTAATCCTCGCTTTGGCATTTTCCCTTCTGTCGCCGTCGGATAGCCGGTGCGCAGAGCAACCGAGGCATCGCGCGGAACTGATTTTTCCGCTCAACGAGCAACACAACCACGCGCCAGGAATTGTTGAGTGTAGCAACGGCGACCTGTTGGTTTCGTGGTACCGCGGGTCGGGCGAACGCCAGGCCGACGACGTGGCGGTGTTGGGCGCGCGCCTGCGCCGGGGCCAGCGGCAATGGAGCGAGCCTTTCCTGATGGTCGACACGCCCGGCTTCCCCGATGGCAACACCGCCATGCACGTTGACAGCAAAGATCGCCTGTGGCTTTTCTGGCCGGTAGTCCTCGCCAACACCTGGGAGTCCTGTATCACGAGTTACCGCGTCGCGAGCAAGTACGAGGGCAGCGGCACGCCGCGATGGGATTGGCAGGGTCAAATCCTTCTCAGGCCGCAGTCGTTTGTGGAGGACATGGAAAGCGCACTGACGGATCAATTGAAGGACAAGCCGTTGCCCGCGGAGATGAACGACCGGGTCACGGAGTTGCGCCGCGTGATCCGCGACAAGCTTTCGCAACGCCTCGGCTGGCAACCACGGTGCAAGCCAACGGTGCTGAAGTCGGGGCGCATTCTGCTGCCGCTTTATTCCGACACGTTCAGCGTGTCGCTCATGGCCATCAGCGACGACCAGGGAGCGAGTTGGTTTGCCAGCCGGCCACTCGCGGGCTACGGCAACATACAACCGGCAGTGCTGGAGAAGCGCGACGGCGCGCTGGTCGCTTACATGCGGGAGAATGGCCCTGTGGATCGCATCCGAATTTCTGAATCGAGAGACCATGGCATGACGTGGGGGCGGGTGGGCGCGACGGACTTCCTGAATCCGGGCTCAGGGCTCGACGCCGTGAAACTAAAGAATGGGAACTGGGTCATTGTGTATAACGACACCGTGAAGGGTCGCAGCAGCCTCGCGGTATCAATCTCGGACGACGAAGGCAAGTCATGGAAATGGACGCGGCATTTGGAAAAACAAGATCAAGGTCAGTTTCACTATCCGGCTGTTATCCAGGGCCGCGATGGAATGGTCCACGTGGTCTATAGTTATTTCGTGAGCGCGGGAAAGAGCATGAAGCACGCGGCAATCGACGAGGCGTGGGTGAAGAATGGGGATGAGAAGTAAAGGGTTCGCGCTGGCGCTGATCGCCGGATGCTTCGCGCTCGTGCTCGGGCCATGGTCTGCCGTTGCGCAGAGCACCGTGCTTCGCAAAACGAATTATTACGCGATGACGGGCGCGTCGCTTCGGCATATCCAGGAATCGCTTCAACAAACGCGGCCATGGAAGGACAAGTCAGGGCGCGACGCTACAACGGAGTGGTACGTTCGATGGTACGCCGAGTACAGATCTGGGGGAGGGACGTGCCATTGCAGCAGTTTTACCACGACGACGACAATCACGATTTGGTTGCCGCGGTGGATTGCGCCGACGAACGCGCCGGCGGAAGTGCGCGCCACGTGGGCGAAATACATCGCGGCACTGGAGGTGCACGAGAACGGCCACGCGGACCTTGCGCTCGCAGCGGCAGCGGAAATGCACAAGCGGATCAAGGAGATTGATAGTAACCTCGATTGCATCACGCTGCGAGCCAGGGTGCAGGCCGAGTGCAAGGCCGCCCTCGATTCGCATCGCGCGCAAGAAAGAGACTACGATCGAAAAACCAGGCATGGAGCCACCCAGGGTGCGACACTCCGCGGACGATTTCCGGGAGGAACGAATTCCACTGAACGCTGGCGCCCTCCGCCGGGATGGACGAACACCGTGAACCGGCCTCGACGTCTCAACTAACGCCGAACGCGGCGCGCTGGGGAGCGC
>DASRHX010000029.1:0-3559 GCA_035650295.1 Bryobacteraceae bacterium
CATCGGTTTCGATTGCGACGTCGGCGATATGCACGGACGTCTTGCCGCCAGCCTTTACCACTTCAGCGGCGGACTCCTCGAGCTTGGCCTTGTCGCGGGCCACGAGCGCGATGGTCGCGCCCTCGGCCGCCAATGCGACCGCCATGGCGCGTCCCAAGCCGCGGCTTCCGCCCGTGATGAGGGCGACTTTCCCATCTAATGTTCGGCTGGACATGAATGCTCCTAGGAAATGTAGAGTGACCTAGCGCGCTTGCCGCGCCAGGTCGAGAATCTGTTCCGCTATCCGCTGCGGAGAATCGATCTGCTCCATGCTGAGCGAACCGGTTTCGCTGGCGGTGACGATGGTGATGGATCCGAGTCCAAGCACGCGATCGCCCAAGGACTGGTGCACCGTGACGTCTTGAATTCGACTGAGCTCGAGAGTACGCGTGGTCTTTGACACGATGCCGGACTGATAGCGTAGGCGGCCGTCGGCAACGGTGATGCGCGTACTGTTCTTGATGGCCCATCGGAGCGACGTATAGGTTCCCAAAAGAATCGGGACCGCCAATAGGTACTTGTAATCGTCGCCGCTGGTTTGCCAAAGGTAAATGGCTCCGGCGAACAGCACGGCTTCCAGAACGAGACCGAAAATAAAGAACTTCGCTGAGGGACGAACCTCGAATGAGGACATAAAGGGACCAGAGACTCTGAGGGCCTATTGTATAGCAGGGGCGGTGCGGCTATGATCGGAACAGTCAATGGAGGCGACTCAATGAACCGAATTCTCGCGATTGTACTCTCGACGGTATTGGCCGCGGCCGCCGCGCTGGGCGCCGATTTCACCTACGAGCAGAAAACCGAAATCACGGGCGGAAGCATGAAGCAGATGATGAGCATGCTTGGCCGCTTCTCCAAGGGCGCTGCCGGACCACAGACGACCACGACCTACGTCAGCGGCGGCAAGATGGCGATGAAGGCAGCGCAGACGATGACGATCATGGACGCCAGCGCGGGCACGATGACGAACGTCGACCTGGACAAGAAGGAGTATTCGGTCATCACGTTCGAAGAGATGGCCGCCGCGATGAAGAAACTGTCGGAGAAGATGAGCGCGAGGGCCCCGCAGGCGAATGGCAAATCGAACATGAAAGTGGCGCTCGACAATAAAGGGCCCGGCCGCACTGTGGCAGGTGTGCCGACGCGCAATATGTTGATGAAGATCGACACGGAGACCACGATTACGGACAAGAAGACAGGCAAGGACGCGACGCTCACGTCGTCGATAGAAAACGATATGCATGTTGGAAAGGTCCCAGGGAGCGAAGCCTTCCAGGAATTTGCCAAGGCGATGCAGGGAAAGTTTCCCATTCAGCAGGTACCGATGCAGGCGATGATGCAAGGTGGCCTGGACATGGAAGGCATGAAGGCGGCAGGAAAGAAGATGGCGGAAATTGAAGGATTCTCGCTGTTTTCCGTAATGCGCATGAGCAACATGGGCATGCCCGGAATGCCACCACCGCAAGAACAGTCTCAAGGTAATTCGCAACGGGACGAGGCGGGAAGGCAAGCCGCGGGGTCCGCGGCGGAGAGCGCTACCGCCGGTCGTTTGGGCCGTTTTGGCGGATTGGCCGGCTTGGGCCGCCGGGCCGCTGACAATTCGGCAAAGAAGCAAGAGCAGGCGCCAGCGCCTTCGGCACAACCGGCCGCGCAGCCAGCCTCAACGGGTTCCAATGTGTTGATGGAGATGACGACCGAAGTGCTCTCCTTCTCTTCGAAGCCCATCGATCCGAGCGTATTCGCCATTCCAGCGGGCTTTAAGGAAGTGGAAAACCCGATGAAGAAGATGGCGAATCAGTAGGCCTGCACACTCACAGGGCCGGCTACCCGGTGCGCTGAGGAGCCCAGAGCGCAAAGTTATGCGGGTTACCAGGTGATCTGTACCCTGGCTCTTGCCACTTTGGCCGTGTTAGCCACAGCGGTTGCGCTCACCTCGTCACCAGCCCCGTAGACTGAACCCAAGTCGGGGCGGTATATAGTCCCGCCGTGGTAATCGTCCCCACATACTTGTTTCCCCCTACAACGCCGTTTACTCTCCACACAACGGCCTTATTGGTGGAACCGCTAACGGTCGCTGTGAACTGTTTCGTGCCGAGGACCTTGATCGTGAACGTGGTTGGAGAGATCACAATTGTGACTCCTGACGGCGGAGGAGGTGCAACTGGCAGTTGGACACTTACATAGGCCGTATTCGAAGCGATACCGTCCGGATTCGTCACCACAACCGGCACGGAGGAGTTCGAGGAGGAAAAAGTTCCCGTGCCGCGAACTTGCGTGGAGGACAGCCACGTTGTCGGCACGTTCGCTCCCAAGACTTTGATCACGGCGCCGTTGCGGAACCCTACTCCAGTTACTGTCAACGTGTAAGTCGCGGTTGTGATCGGGTTCGGACTCAGAGATGTGATGTTCGGCAGCGCCGACACGGTGAGCGTGGTCGTGGCGCTCGCCGTTGGCTCCGCCACAGAAGTAGCTTTGATCGCCACGTTTGCCGGCGAGGGCAGCGTCGTTGGGTGGCCATATAGAAGCCGGTTGTGTCGATGAATCCACGCGCCGGGGATCCTCCTACCACGTTCGAAGCCGCCAACTTCGGCCGCATCACTTCGACGCAGGGCGCCGAACAGCGTGGTTCGCGCACCATCCAGGTGAGTCTGCGGTACGCGTTCTGAGGGCTTCCGGCCGGTCACCGCGCCGCGCGTTGAGACCGTTTCGGCATTGCGGTTATTCCCGGAGGAAGAAGCGAGATTGTTTCCTCTGCCGCCGCTTCCACCGCCTTACGCGTGAAGGGCATCGGATGATATCGGCCGTTGGCCCAGTCATCCAAGAGGTCGGAGTAATGCCTGCTATCCGGGTTCCCGACTTCGCCCGGCACATTCGTCATCATGCTCTTGTCCCAGTCGGCCAGATCGAGCACCATTCGGAACGACGCGCCGGAGTTCTGCTTAAAATTCGTGCCGCCGGTAGCGTTTACGGTGTCTCCGTCGCCGGGCCGCGAAACCGGGCCGCGGTTCATCGAGCGGACACCCAGCGGGTGGCGGAAATTTGCGGTGTGCACACCTCCCCAGGTCCACTTCCTGCGATCGGCGCCGCGGGCGGCAGCGAGGTCCGACATCGTCATACGTAACGTGCGCGTCAGCACGTCGGTGTCCGGCTTGTGCTCCATCTCGGCCAGCAACAGGGTGCGCGACACACGCGGACCAAGTTCGGGCCCGAACACGGCGCCATGGAGCTTGCCCAGCCATAATTCAAACACCATGGCTTCGACCGAATCGGCTCTGAGGCGGGAATCCCAAGCGAGAAATTGCCGCAGCAGTTCCTGCTCATCCTTGCTCAAACCGGTGAAGCGGACGCGCTTGACGAGTTGCTGAAAGCGCCGCGCAGGAATCGATAAAACGT
The DNA here is from genome assembly GCA_035650295.1 of Bryobacteraceae bacterium. Lineage (GTDB taxonomy): Bacteria > Acidobacteriota > Terriglobia > Bryobacterales > Bryobacteraceae > JAFLBB01. Next base: position 3,433 of record DASRHX010000029.1, read on the forward strand.
CTTGCTGCAGCGCTTGCATGTCTTCGACCCGCAACTTTGGCAGGGTATCGCTTCGCGGACGCGAGGTAACACCGAACAAGGGCAGCACGCCCGGCCCACTTAATGCTTCGGCGACTCGTTGAAAACG
>DASRHX010000030.1:0-2781 GCA_035650295.1 Bryobacteraceae bacterium
ATGTCAGTGCAGATAAGTGGGATAAGCCCATAGCTGTGGGTGTGTTATCCGCGCTCACCAGCCTTTCCCAGAAGCTGCATCCGGTCACAGCCGCCAGTTTAAAGATATGTGCCGGAGACAAGATCGTCGAAGAAAGTATGCGGGGCTACAAGAGGTTTGCGCTGTTCCTTACACCTATTATCATCTTTTTTTCGTTAGCGACGTTTATTACGTCTGGCATTTCTAAAGCCATTGAGACGACGATAACCAGGGGGAATACATTAGCCGTAACCCTGGGAGATCAACTTAGGGCCGTAGAATCCAACAAGGAGTCCCAAATCGTTCCCCGCGACCTGCAAGAGTTCGTATCCATAATCCGTGCGCTTGACACTTACGCCTGGCAGTTGAACCTGTATATCGCCTACATAGATGTTGATGGGTATCTGACGGTCTCGGATCTCTGGTCGCGAAAACCCAAATTGATACCGGAGTTCCAAATCGAGCCTGGAGACGCGGCCAAGCCGGACCTAGCCAAACAGAAGATCAAGGTCTATCAGGGTGTGAGGGATTTCGCCGACCGCGTCAAGGAAACTGTCACACTGATATATGGCGCGATGGGAAGTTGTATTCTCCCCGTTCTATATGCCTTGCTAGGCGCCTGCGCTTATATACTTCGATCTATAGAGGAGCATTATAAGATACGTACGCTCAATCCTACCGATACCCACACGGTCCGCTTCGTGACGGCTGTGATTGGTGGTGCTGTGGTTGGGTTGTTTCCAAATTTCAGCGTTAATCAGACTCCTACCATCTCGCCATTAGCGATTGCCTTTTTGGTTGGCTATGCCATAGATGTCTTCTTCTCTTTCTTGGACAGTTTATTGCAGCCGTTCACACGGCGCGGCAATCCACCGCCTGAAACAAAGGCAACGAGATAGCTATCGTGCGGTAGTGGCCTGAGACTCAGATGATGCTTCGCGCACAACCCTCGCATGGGCATTGTCAAGTTATTGAGGATGAGACTCCCAGAAGACGAGCATGGGCTCCCAGGTCGTCCACACCGACCGGGCCTGCTCCCTATGCAGCCCGCTTCGTACCCGTGATCTCGGTCCAACTTGCGAAGCGGTTCCGCATCTCTTGACGGTACTCCGCCGCAGACAACAGATGGCGTCGCGAGTGGAAGTGTTGGGCGATAGGGCCATACGCCGCGAGGAAACGTTGGGCGTGCCCAGGGGACTTGAAACCTTGCATGCACCGCTCTCGTTGGCGCGGTGGGTAGGACGCCCATCACCGCGTTAGAAGCGGCTGTGTCATCCATGGCTGAAGAAAGGTGACGCGCAGCATTGGTCGCCATGGGGAACGCCACGCCACGCCACGATGATCCTCCTGGCCTATCGCCACGGGTTGCGTGTGTCCGAGCGGAAGCTCAAGCGCCTGGCAGACGAGTCCGCCTAACGGGTCCCAGCCGACCGCCGCCTCAGCGCCAACGCCTCACGCAGGTCGCATCCTCACGCCAGGCAGCGCATCACTCGGCTGCTTGGCGAGCCGCGGCCGGCGATTGCGCCTTCAGCACCGGCAGCACCTCCTTGGCGAAGAGCTTCAGGCCCCGCTCGGCCACTTCGTAGGGCATGCCGCCGAAGCGGAAGGCGACGTTGAGCTCGAAATCGCCGACGATCTTCCGGCGCTCCTCGAGCCCGCGCAGGATCTTGTCGGGCGTGCCCCAGCTGGCGGCCTGCATGAAGCCGGCCACCGCGCCTTCGAGCCCGCCCTGGCGCGCGATCTCCGCCTTCTGCTGGTAGGCGTCGTAGCCCTTCACAGTCTTGAAGTGCTCACCGAGGAATTCATAGTGGTAGAAATTGCTTTCGACGAACTTCCCTTGATAGCGGCGCGCTTCCTCCTCGGCCTCGGCGAGGTTGGTGCCGCAGACGCAGAACTCGGTCAGCATGACCTGCGGTGGCTCGGTGCCGTGGTATTTGCGGTGCAGGTCGCGGCCGCGCTCTATGTTGGGGAGCCGCATCTCCCACGGCCGGTCAGCGAACATGACGATATGGGCGCCGAGCTTGGCGGCGGAATCGATCGAGTCCTCGCTCGACGCCACGGCGTAGATCCGCCCGTGAAAGGAATATTGCGGCCGCGGCCGGATTTCGATGCGCGGCTGCTTGTAGAACTTGCCGTCGCCCTCGATGAAGCCGGTGTTCAGCGCGTTCACAATCATCGGCGCCGCTTCGTCGAAGCGCTCGCGCGACTCGTCCATACTGAGGCGGAAGGCAGCGAACTCGCGCCGCGCCAGGCCGCGTCCGAGACCGAGGCGGAGCCGCCCCTTGCTCAGCATGTCGAGCACTGCCGCCTGCTCGGCGACGCGCAGCGGGTCGTGCCACGGCACGATGACCGCGGCGGTGCCAAGATCCACACCGGGGCAGAGCGCGGTTAGATACGTCATCAGCTGGAGATTGTCGGGCACGAACGAGTAGTCGTTGAAGTGGTGCTCGGCCGACCACAGGCAGTCGAAACCGAGATCGGCGGCGAGCCGGGCCAGCCGGATCTCCTCGTCCCACACGCGCGCGTCGGGGCAGTTCTCCCAGCCGTAGCTGGCGAACACCATCATCATGCCGACATTCATGGAGCGCTCCTTGGTTCGTTGTGTCCGCTGGGCGCGAATCCCTTCACTGCGCTCACAGCCGAGTTGGTCGATTGCCGCATCGTTACCGGGAGATTGCTTCGTCGTTTCGCTCCTCGCAATGACGTCCTTTGGCTGTCATTGCGACCCGCGGGCTTGACCCGCGGGGAAGCGCTCTCCATCCA
>DASRHX010000031.1:0-9423 GCA_035650295.1 Bryobacteraceae bacterium
CATCTCAGACACGCCTGCCTGGGTCGTGAGCCAAGCCAACTCGATAGCCGAGTTACGCGGCTGGGCGCGCTTCGCGGGACTGCAAATCGAGTACAGTCTGCTGGAACGCAGCGCTGAGCGAGAGCTGCTTCCCATGGCGCAGGCAAGGGGTCTTGCCGTAACCGCGTGGGGCGGGCTTGGCAGCGGCATCCTGACGGGCAAATACAAGAATGCGGCGCCGACCGATGACCGGCGCCTCGACAAGACAGAGTTCACCCCGCTCACCGAGCGCAATCTAGGCATCGCCGATGTGGCTGGCGATGTGGCGGCCGAACTAGGCTGTAAGGCATCGCAGTTGGCTTTGGCCTGGCTCCGGTCGCGGCCGAATGTAATTCCGATAATTGGAGCGCGTACGCGTAAGCAACTGGAGGATAACCTCGGCTGCCTTGAAGTCGAACTCCCACCTGCCGCGCTGGACCGCCTCAACCAGGCCACGGCGATCGACCTTGGCTTCCCTCACGAATTTCTCCGCCGCCCATTTGTGCAAAATTACTTGCACGGCGGGTTGTTCGACCGCATACGCCGTCACCAAGAGTAGCGGCGTCCGCTTATTGATCGCCACCGGCGGACTCCACTACGAATCCGAACTGCACGCTTTTTACAGGCTCATACACCGGCGGCAAACTACCCCGCTGCAGACTCAACCGCACACCATAGCGAACGTGCGCCGATTCGAAAAGGAAGGCCTTGGCATCCATCTGAAGCCAGGGCCGCACGCCACGCTCACTCCGTTCGGGACGGGCGAGCCAACGGTTCGCCGACTCGGCGTGAAACTCCAGCCGGCGAATGGGGGCCGCACCCCCGCGCGCTCGCACAACCAGTGCTGCATCGGCCCCCACCTTCACGCGCGCCTGCCCACGGCCGGCTTCCAGTCCTCCGGCCAACCACCGGAACCGGAACCAGCCCGGCGCACCCGGCAGCCTTACTCGCCGGGTCGTGGACTGCAGGCTCCAACCCGCGTCCACCAAGCCGAGCCACTGATTCTCTCCGGCGGCATCGCTTTCCAGCTTCACGCCTGCCTCGATCATGTGCCCGGCAAACCATCGCTTCCGCAGATCCTCGACCATCGCGGTTGCCTCACGGAACCGCCCGCCGCGGCCTCCCGCTTCGGAAAACAGTTTCGCCAATTTGGCGCGTTCGCCGCGATGGAGCAAGAAACTCCGGCGATAACTCGCTCCCGCTTCCATGTTTCGAGCGTCCATACCATCGGCGCTGCCCCGTTTCAGGCGCAAGAAGTAATTGAGGTCCTTTGATCCGAAGTCGTTTCGTACCAGACTCACGTCGGCGGCGCCGATGGTCCTCGCGCTGTCAGCCGCGCCCCCACCACGGCCGAGAAACACGCTTGCAAACAGGCTTTTTTCCCGCTGCAGTTTCGGTAGCGTTCGGAGAGTTTCCCTGGCGCGCGCAAGCTCGCTTTCCATGTTTCGCGCGATCCGCCCTTCGCCGCATACATCCTTCAACAACGTTCCACCCACCTCCACCGAGCCCAGGCAAACCCGGAGCTTCGCATGCTCCGCCGGAGGGTTTCCGGCAAAGAACACACGCAGCATCCGGGGTCGTCCGCCCAGGCCCTCGGCTTGCGAGGAACTCAATGCGGCCTCATCCGTACCGTCCCCCAACGAATACAGAGAGACACGCTCAGCCGAGGAAGCTCTTACGTTTCCTGAAAATGTAATGTCGACATAGGAGGCGTCCGGAACGATTACGGATTCCACTCGCTGAATCGCGCCGTTCCCTTGGCCATGTGCGCGCAGGCACAAGAGCAGCGCGAGAAGGCACATCAAAGACCACAATCGGGGGTTAGCTGTCATCTCTAACGCACTTTCATCAGCAATGCGATTCGCACGAAGGCTGCGTACGATTCAATCCGATGGTCCGGCTGATCGAGCACGCGCGCGTTGTCATCCAACTCTGCTGCAATCTCCGGGAGCATCCGTGTCAGCTGCTCGCGCAACAACGGCATCTGTTCCTCTCCGATGCCCACGCCGGCGAAGCTGAGATCGAACAAATCGGCCGGGTCGGTGACAAATGGCTCCCGCGACGAATCCAACGTCACGGCTTCGCTCAAACTTGCAATGGCTGTGGCCAACTCCAGTGCTCCGTCACGCGCGGTCCGCCGCTCGCGCAGTCGTTTCACTAAGGAAGGCACTCCATTGTTTTTGTTTTTCGCTGCCGCCGGTTTTTTCCGCTGCGTCCTGCCTGTTTTTGTCACCGAACCGGCTCCTTCCCTCACGCCAACACTCTAGAGGGCATGCCGCGAGCTTTGTGCGAACTTCTCTTCCAAGCTGATAGAAAAAAAGAAGATGTTGTTGCGCAGAATGCGTGACTGACGCCGGGGATCCGTAGAAGAAACGAACCTAAGGTGTTTTTCTTAGCAGGTCATACGGTTTTTTTCTTACACCCTCTAAAGTCACGACGAGCCCGAGCCGATTCCTTGTTTGTAATTAGCCGCGCGACCCGCCATCCGTCCGGCGAGCGCATCCACAGCCAGGGAGGCAAACGCAGTGTTCACCACGGTCTCTGAATCCACCCTCCAAGAATCTGCCGCCCCGCAGAAGAACTCCATTCCGCTCACCCCTGAGGACTCACGGCTCGTACTGGGGAACCGCCAGATTGCCGCGGCGCTCTTTGTAGTGCTGGCGCTTGTTACGGTCATCGCGACTCTCAGCTATATCGCCGGCCGCGCCACCCCCGGTATCGCCGCCGCGCCTACGGTTTCGGCCGCCTCCGCTCCGGCGCCACACCAAGCGCCTGAGCAGGTGATCGTTGTGGATGCCAAATCCTCTTCCGTGCCGCAACAGCCCGCAGCACCCGCCGCCCTGCCCCCGTCGATTAAGCCCGCCGCACCCGTCGCGCCGCCGAGCGCTCCGATCGCACTGCCAACGGGTCCTGACGCCCCTCCAGCACCGGGAACGATGTTCTTCCAAGTGGCGAGTGTCGACAAGGGCATGGCCGATGTGTCCGTTCAATATCTTCTGGAAAAGGGATTTAGCGCGCGGCGCGCTCCCGGTGCTTCAGCGTCGCTCTATCGCGTGCTGGTGGGTCCTCTGGATCCGTCCACGCAGATGAACCAGATCGCAGCGAAACTCAAGGACCTTGGTTTTTCACCGTTTCCGAAGAAGTATTAGCTGTCCGGCGGATCAGTGAATCGTGCGGCTTTTCCGATTCATGTAGTCCATCAGTAAATACTGTCCGAGCGTGAAAGGCGTAGTAAAGTACGCCTTACCCCGGCACATCTCGGTGACCTTCTGAACGAACTGCACGAGGTGGTAGTCGCTCGCCAGCATGAAGGTGTTGATGAGGATTCCCCGCCGTTTGCAGTGGTTCACTTCTTCAAGCGTTCTGGAAATCACCAGGGGATCGAGCCCAAAGGCGTTTTTGTAGATCCTGCCATCCTCAAGAGTCAGGGCCGACGGCTTGCCATCGGTGATCATGACGATCTGCTTCATGTCCTTCTTCTGGCGTTCCAGCAACCGTTGAGCCAGGATGAGACCATCCCGCGTGTTCGTGTAATAGGGGCCAACCTGCACGCGCGCCAGTTCGCTTACGCGCACCTGTTCGGCCGTGTCGTGGAACAGCACGCAATCGAGCGAGTCGCCCGGATACTGCGTGCGAATCAAGTGCGCCAGAGCGAGCGCAACGCGCTTGGCCGGCGTAAACCGGTCTTCCCCGTAGAGAATCATGCTGTGGCTGCAATCGAGCATCATCACAGTCGCGCAGGAACTCTGATACTCGCTCTGGTGTACCTGCAGATCCGGATATTCGAGATTGAGCGGCACTTTCACGCCTTCGCGCTGCATTGCGGTGAACAGCGTCGCCGAAATGTCCAGGTTCAAAGTGTCGCCAAATTCATAAAGCTTGGATCCGCCGCTGGCGTCGACGCCGGTGGCAAGCTCGCGCGTATCATGCGCGCCAAAGCTTGAGCGCCCGAGCGAGCCAAGCAGGTCCTTCAGCGTTTTGAAGCCGAGAAAGTCCACGGACTGATCCGTGATCTCAAAGCGCGCCTCACTTTGTTTTTCGCCAGTACCACCCGCGCCGGGTTCTTGAAGCTGGTTATTCTCCTCGATCGTCAGGTAACCTTCGTCGGCCATCTTTTGAACGAGGCGATTGAGCAGATTCTCGCGATCCTCGAGAGTCATATTCTCGAGTCGCTGCCGCATACGTTCGGCCTGGTCCCGATCGAACAGGTCGCCACTTTCGAGCGCCTGTTCGATGGCCCGCTTTAGAGCCTCCATCGAGTTCGGATCGAACTCCTGGAAGCCATAATATTGCGACTGAAATCCGCTCGCGAGAAAGTAATCCGCAAGCGCGCGCATGAGATCCTCGGCGCTGATGCCGAGATCCTCGCCTGTGTACCGCGAGTAAGTGATGCGCTTCACTGATAGTCCCGTTTGGCGGACCGCCGCCTTGGTTCTTCTCCCTGTTCGCGGATGGCGCTCGCTTCCCGCCGCTTGGTATCGGCGGCAAATACGCGATCCTCAGTGCGGCTTATGCGCCGGTGCGCGTAGAGTCCTTCGAGAATAAATTCGGCCGCCGCCGCGCGCTCTGCGCTCGTTGCGCCGGGACCAATCCCGACGGCCCCGGTCTTTTCCATGAGTCCTTGAATCGAGGCCAGCTCTTTGATGAGCGACTTCGCGGGCGCCGCCTCGTCCAACTGTAGCGATCCGCCGAGATCGAACCATTGCACGATTTGTTTGAAGTCCACACCGTCGTAATAGTTTGTGAACACCCGCCCTACCGCGCCGCGAATCAGTTCGCGGGCCACGCTTTCGCCGCCCTTTAACTCGCCCTCGTATTCCAGTTCGATCTTGCCCGTCATGGAGGGCATCGCAGCGAACACATCCACCACGCGCGCCGATGTTTCCTTTTCGCCCGCCTTCAATGCCCGCCGTTCCGCGTTGGAGACGGCGTTCTCAAGTACGGAGATTGGCAGCCGTTGCGACACGCCGGATCGCTTGTCGATTTTCTTGTCTTCGCGCGCGAGGAAAGCAATGGATTCGACCACCTCGCGCACAAATTGCGGCACAGTGACTTCGACCGTTTTTTCCCGGCGCGTCCAGGCCTCTTGCTGTGTGATCGCCATGCCCTGTTCGACGCTCGCCGGATAGTGCGTGCGAATCTCGCTTCCGATACGGTCTTTCAGCGGCGTGATGATTTTTCCACGCGCAGTATAGTCTTCCGGATTCGCGGTGAATACGAGCATGACATCCAGCGCCAGGCGAACAGGGTAGCCCTTAATCTGCACGTCGCCTTCCTGCATGATGTTGAACAGGCCGACCTGAATTTTGCCCGCCAGATCGGGCAACTCGTTAATGGCGAAGATGCCGCGATTGGCGCGTGGAAGCAGCCCGTAGTGCATTGTCAGCTCGTCGCTGATGTTGTGTCCTTGACGCGCCGCCTTAATCGGATCGATATCGCCGATCATGTCTGCGATCGTGACATCGGGCGTGGCCAGCTTTTCCACGTAACGTTGCTCGCGGGCAAGCCAGTCAATCGGCGTGTCGTCGCCCATCTCGGCGATAGTCAACTTCGCCTGCCGCGACAGGGGGCGATAGGGATTATCGCGCGTCTCGGAGCCCGCCACGTAGGGTACGGCCTCGTCGAGCAACGCGGTCAGCATTCGAATCAACTTTGTCTTGGCCTGCCCGCGTAGGCCCAGCAAGATGAAGTTGTGCCGTGACAGTACCGCGTTTACCATCTGCGGCACCACGCTATCTTCGTAACCGACGATCCCCGGAAATAACTCGCCGCCCGCTTTGAGCTTCGCCATGAGGTTCTGGCGCAGCTCATCCTTCACAGTCCTCAAACCGAGTTTGGCCTCGGAGTATTCGCTGCCGCGCAGTGCGCCTAACGTGTGGGGAAGATCAGGCCGCATTCCATCACCACCCTAACACGCTCCTCGTGGTCCGGAATCGTGCGGCGTCCGGCCCGTCAGCCTTTGCGACGGAGGGCGTCGATGCTCCAGGGTCCGCCGCCCGCCGCGGAGAAGTACAGCCACAGAAAGCAGAAGAGCGCCGCGTCGACACCGCCGTTGACCAGAGGCCAGAGTCCCTTTGGCGCGTGAAACTGAAAGTACGCGACCGCCATCTGCCCGGACATCAGGAATGCGGCCGGCCGGGTGAACAAGCCCAGTAGCAAAAGTGCGCCGCAGGTCATCTCAAGAACGCCGCCCACACCGACTTGCGACATCAGCGGCACCGTGCCTCCATTCGGTGGAACGCCAACCGGAAACGCGAACGTCTTCATCATTCCAAACTGCATGAAGAGGAATCCGGCCACCATGCGCAGGACGCTCTGCAGGCGCGGAGCCCATGAGATCCAATCGGCTGTTGTCATCGGAGAGCCTCCTTTGCCTATGCCTTTGGGCGCTCGAAGTTGAACATCCACTGCACCCCGAAGCGGTCCTTCAACATTCCGAAATAGGCGCCCCAAAATTGATCCGCGAGCGGCATGATCACCTGGCCGCCCTCGCCTAACGCGGCGAATAACTGGTCGGTTTCTGCCGCGCTTTCCGGGATTATCGCGAGATGGAAGTTGTTGCCCTGGTGAAGCGGCATCCCAGGCATAGTGTCGGAGGCCATGATCGTCACATTGCCTTTGGAAAGCCGGGAATGCATGAGGCGGTCTTGAGATCCAGGCGGCAGATCACCAGGCATTTCCGAGAACGGTCTTAGTTCGAGCTCCGCTCCCATGCACTTCGCGTAGAAGGTCATCGCCTCGCGGCAGTTTCCGTCAAAGTTCAAGTATGCGCTGATTTCCTTCATCGTCGTCTCCTGATTGCTTGGCTCCCTCAACCATCCAGTCCCAGTATCGCCTCAATCGTACCCAGTGCGTTTCCTTCCAGCCGGTTGTTTAGATACACGAAGACACCTTTTCTACTGATCAGGCCGTGTCGCACCAATTCCCGCAGTGACTCGCGCAAGCTTTCGTACGGCTCCCGCACCTTCGCGTACGGCGCAAACATCTGCACGGCCTGTTCGTAGGTTCGTCCCGGCCGTAACAAGGCCCGCGCTACTGCGAAATCCGCCGTCTGCGTCTCCTGAAGCGCCAGTTGGGAGCCGAGCTCCGGCATCCGCGTCCAAGAGCTGTAGACGTGAGCCACGCCGTGCCGGCGCAGGCAGTCCAGATACTCCGGGACCAGATACTCGGCGTTGCGGATCTCCACCGCATAGCGCCATCCGCGGGGCAGGGAAGCGAGAAACGGATCCAACTTCTCGACGAACTCTTGCACGCCGGCAAATTGCCCTTTAGAGAAGGTGCCGAACTCGAAGATCAGGACGCCCACGCGTGCGCGATAGGGGGTAAGCACCGACGTGAACGCCGCCTCGAACAGACCAACATCGAGGAAATTCTCGTTTTCCAGCCCGGACCGTTGGCCGTAGCGCGGATGTCCGGGCCATGTCTTGACCGTGATGTGCTCGGGGACCTTGAACGAAAAAATCAACGTGGCGGGTGAACTCAGGAACAACTTCGCCCAATACTCCGGCGACGGAAATTGATAGAACGCAAAATCTCCGCACACCGTCAGGAACGTCTCGCCGAATTCGGCCAGGCAGGTGGCTTCGAACTTCTTCAGCGAGAACTTTCCCCGTGTCAGGTATCGTTCGCGAGTGTAGATTTGACCCAGCCAACCAGGATATTTCCACGAGCTTGTTCCCACCCACACGTTGTTCCGCGCCAGTTCTTCCAGACGCGCCGCAAGCCGCAGCCGGCGCTCCGGAATCTCGTCGAACAGGCCAGGCATTGACAAGCACGATTCTCCTCGTATAAGAATTTATACGTGATGCTGACGGACCGCCAGCGCGAAATCTACGATTTCATTCTCGCCTTCCGCCGCGAGCACGGGTGTTCTCCCTCCATTCCGGAACTCCAGAAAGCTTTTTCCATACGGAGCCCGAACGGCGTGGCGGGCCATCTTAACGCCCTGATTGCGAAGGGAGTCCTGCGGCGCAGCGAACGAGGCTCGCGGAACATCGACCTTACTGCCGCGGATTCTCCCGTTCACACATTACCGGTATATGGATCAATCGCCGCCGGTATGCCCGAATTGGTCACGGGCCTCGGCGCCGAGGGCACGCTCCGCGCCGACGAAATTACGCTCGGGTTCGAACCCAAACCCGGTTGTTTCGCACTCAAGGTGCGCGGCGACTCGATGAAAGACGCCGGGATCTTCCATGGAGACACTGTCGTCGTGGAGCCCAACGCCGCACCTCGTGAAAGTCAAATCGTCGTCGCGTTGATTGATGGCGAGAGCACTCTGAAGCGCCTCGTCCGCGTGAAAGGCCACTACTTCCTCAAGGCCGAGAATCCGGCATTTCCCGAACTACATGCCCGCGCCGCGCTCGTCATTCAAGGTGTTGTGCGGGCCGTTCTTCGCCGGCTCGACTGAGAATGATAGAGTGAGCGGCCATGAAGCCATTCTGGCTGTTCGGCCTCACTTTCAGCTTCCTCACGATCGCCATCGCGCAACCCGATCCGCGCGAAATTCCCGTGCCGCCTATTCGCACTAAAATGGGGAAGCTGCCAGGCGTGAACGACCTGCCTCCGCGCAAAGAGATGCCGGACGTAATGGTGATGAACAATGGCACGCGCGTCACTACGCCGAAGCAATGGCGCAAGCGCCGCGAAGAGATCAGGCAAACGCTCGAATACTATGCAACCGGCCAGATGCCGCCGCCACCGCGCAACGTGAAGGGCAGGGAAGTCAGTTCTGAAAGCGTTCTCGCCGGTCAAGTGAAGTACCGCCTGGTTCATCTCACGTTCGGTCCTCAGGAAAAACTCAGCCTTGATGTTGGCGTCTTTACGCCGTCCGTGGGCGGACCGTTTCCCGCGATTATTCTCTACGGTGGCGCACCGCCCGGAGCTGCGGCATTGCCGCGCCAGCCGCAAGGTCCGAACCAGGGCCGCGGCGAGAACGTGCTGCTGCTCGTGGGGCCAGGCGAGCGCCCCGCTGCTACGCCAGCCCGCCAGGCGCCGCCTCCTGCCACTGCGCAAGCGCTAGCCACCCGCTTCGAGGACGTCTTCCGCCGCGGCTACGCCCTGGTCACGTTTAATCCGAACGACTGCGCGGAAGACACTACTCTTCGAAACCTCGACGGCAGTTGGGCCTTCCGAAATTCACGCTTCTTTCCCGCCTACCCCGACTATGATTGGGGCATCCTTGCGGCCTGGGCTTGGGGCGCATCGCGCGTCGCTGACTATCTCGAGACCGATTCCAGTATCGACAAGACGAAGCTGATCATCACGGGCGCGTCGCGCAACGGTAAGGCGTCGATGATCGCTGCCGCATTCGACGAACGCTTCATGGGCGCACCGGTGGTCACCGGAGGCGGTGGCGTCGGGGCATACCGTTACGCGGGTCCGCGGAGAAGCGAAACCCTCGAC
>DASRHX010000032.1:0-5177 GCA_035650295.1 Bryobacteraceae bacterium
CCCAAACGCACGGGCAGGTTTGCGTCGTTATCTTCCATCCATCCAGCCAGCGTGGCCATAGATTTCTCCCCCTTACAGCATTTCCAGGGCCCGCAGCTTTGCCGATCTCGATGCTGCGTTTGCCCGAACCTCTTCATCGGCCGGCCTGACGACGTGACGCGTCAGGATCCGGGCGCGGTTAGCGCGCGCCAGTGCCGCAAATCCTTGCTTGATCAGCCGGTCTTCAAGCGAGTGAAAGCTGATCACTACCACACGTCCTTCCGGCGCCATCAGCTCCGGCAGCAAGCCTACGAGCGCCTTCACCTCTTCCAGTTCGGAATTCACGGCTAGGCGCAGCGCCATAAACACTTGCGTCGCCGGATGCATTCGACCTGTCCGCGGCACGGCCGACTCCACTGCGCGGGCCAGTTGGCCAGTTGAGTGGATCGGCCGGGCGCGAATCAGGGCTCTGGCAATTTTCTTCGCAAATCTCCTTTCTTCGCCCAGATCGGAGACGATCCGGATCAGGTCTTGTTCCGAACTGAAATTCAACAGGTCGGCGGCGGTCTCTATGTTCTCCTCGCGCGACATCCGCATGTCGGCGGGACCGTCGTGTTGAAACGAGAATCCACGTTCTGCTTCCGTAAGCTGTGGCCGCGATACGCCGAGATCGGCGAGCAGGCCGTCGAGTTTCGCAATCCCCAGCGCGTCGAGTGTCTGTCGTAAGGTCGAGAACCGGCCGCGCACCGGAATGATCACTGGCGCGTAGCCGGCCGTGAACGCCTTCGCCCGCTCTAGCGACTCGCCATCGCGGTCGTGCATGATCAACTTGCCGGTTGAGAGCCGCGCCGCTATGGCTCGCGAATGATTGCCCATTCCGGCCGTGGCGTCCAGGTACATGCGGTCCGGGCGCACATTGAGGCACTCCAGGGACTCGGCCAGCATGACTGGGTAGTGTTCCATGGCCGCACATCAAAGCCCCGTCCCCTTCAGCAAATTCACGGCTTCCTCCAAGTTGACCTGATGCACCTGGAACTCGCGGTCGTAATCTTCCTCGCGCAGAATCTCGATGCGCCGGTTGCGGAAGCGTAGGTACACTTTCTGGCGCTTGTTCAGTCCAAGCTGCTCTTTGAGCGCACCTGGCAAGGAGAGCCGGCCATCGCCATCGAGCTTCGATGTGCCGCCGAAGCGCTCCATCATGTAGAGGATGGGTTCGGCCTTCGTGGGGCCGAGTTGCATTTTGACGTCTTTGCGAAACTCCAGAAAATCTTCGTTGGTATATACTATGGCCGTCTTGAGATCGTACGTCGTGGCCATGAACGCCGCCCCATCGCTGGCGCCCAGGTACCGCTGGAACGCCACCGGCATTTTGAGCCGGCCCTTCTCGTCCACGGACGAGTCCTCGGCGTGCATCGGCGGGATTTCGGCCGACCGGGGAGCTCCAGATTGAGTCGTTTCGGGCATTTCGACCACAGACCGGGATGGGGACACCATCTTGGGCCACTGAATTAATCTACAACCAATCCACGCGCAACAGCAAGCTAAATTCTAGGAATAGTAATGAGATACATCTGTACGACGAATGTAGGACTCTGTAATTCCCTCTAATGGGACGATTGGGTGGATAGACCACTATATCTAGTGCTATCCTCGCCGACAGACACATTCCATAGTACTGCTATCTTCGATGATTCTTCGCTTCGCGCGAAAGCGATTGGAAGCAGAGGGAGAATTGGCACATGGCGTGGGTGCGGCGTCGTGCGAAGTGGCGAAGAGAAATCCGGGACGGTGAGACACTGCCCCGGATCCGATTCTGGGGTGCCATAATAAGTGCGGAGCAACCACTATTCCTCTATGTCCACCGTCTACCCGGCTTCCTCTGACGCGGCCGAACGCGACGCTCCTTCCGCCGAAGAACTTGCCTGGGAACAGGAATTGAATCCGTGGCTAGCGGCTGAGGCGCGGTTCAATATCGCCGCCGAACAGTTGGGCATGGACGAGGGGCTGCAGAAAGTGCTTCGCACGCCGTCGCGGGAGATCACCGTCTACATTCCGGTCATGCTCGACGACGGACGCATCGAGGTATTCACGGGTTATCGAGTTCAACACTCCATCGCGCGCGGGCCGGCCAAGGGTGGACTCCGGTATGCACCGGATGTGACGCTCGAAGAAGTGCGCGCTCTCGCCTCGTGGATGACATGGAAGTGCGCCGTGGCGAACCTCCCATTCGGCGGCGCCAAGGGAGGTGTGATCTGCGATCCTTCGGTGCTAAGCCAAAACGAACTCGAGCGCATTACGCGGCGCTACACGGCGGACATTTTTGAGTTTATCGGTCCCGAGGAAGACATTCCCGCCCCGGACATGAATACGAACGAGCAGGTGATGGCCTGGATGATGGACACCTACTCGATGCATGCGCGGCGCACGACGACGGCCGTGGTCACCGGCAAACCGCTTGACCTGGGCGGCTCGCGTGGGCGCCGCGAGGCGACGGGGCGTGGATGCATGATCGTCGCCATCGAAGCCCTGAAGCGGTTTGGAAAGAAGCCTGAGGAGACACGCGCCGTCATTCAAGGCTTCGGCAATGTGGGCGGCATGGCGGCGATGCTCATGGCCAAGGCCGGCTTTCGTATCGTCAGCATCATCGAACAGGATGGTGCGGTCTACAACGCGAACGGTTTGGATATCGACGCACTGAGGGAGCATCGCAAAGAGACCGGCTCCATCGTCGACTTTTCCGGCGGCGAGAACATTGACAAGCAAGAGGCATTGTTCCTCGAATGCGACGTGTTGCTGCCGGCCGCGAAAGAGAACGTGATCACGTCGCGCACGGCGCCCAAACTCAATTGCAAGATTCTGGTCGAAGGCGCGAACGGTCCAACCACGGCGCAGGCGGACGCGATTCTCCGCCAAAAGGATGTTTTCGTCATTCCTGACATTCTGGCCAATGCCGGTGGTGTCACGGTTTCCTACTTCGAGTGGGTGCAGGACCGCCAGGGCTACTTCTGGAACGAGCAGTTGGTGAACGAGCGGCTTACGGAGTTGATGGTCGAGGGCTTTAGCGCGGTCACCAAATACGCAGACACGCATGGCGTGCACAATCGCATTGCGGCTTACATGCTGGCGCTTGACCGCGTGGCCTTTGCTATCAAGCTGCGGGGCTTGTACGCGTAGTGGCCGAGTCGCCCACCACGCCGTTGATGCGGCAATACCACGCGCTCAAGCAGCAGGTTCCCGGGGCGCTGCTCATGTTTCACCTGGGCGACTTCTACGAGCTCTTCTACGAGGACGCCGTTACCGCCGCGCAGGCACTCGAGATCACGCTCACCTCTCGCAATAAGGAGAAGGGCGAGCCGGTGCCCATGTGCGGCGTACCGCGCCACTCCGCCGACAACTACATCGCGCGACTCGTGCAGAAGGGCTACCGCGTGGCTCTCTGTGACCAGATGGAGGATCCCAAGGCGGCCAAAGGGCTTGTGCGGCGCGATATCTCGCGAGTGGTGACGCCGGGGACCGCGACCGCGGACAACGTGCTGCGCTCGCGCGAGAACAACTATCTTGCCGCGGCGTGCCCCGATCGGGAGCAGACTGGTGTTGCATACGTCGACATCTCAACGGGCGAGTTCCGAGCCACCGAAATGCGGCGCGCCGACGTAGCGCCATTTCTGGAAAGCCTGAACGCACGGGAGGTTTTGCTCGCCGCCGACGATTCGGAGATGCCAGGCGTGCACACAATGCAAGAGCCGTGGACGTTTGACTTCGATAACGGCGAACGCGCGTTGAAGGAGCATTTTCGCTTGCTGTCGCTCGATGGCTGTGGCCTGGGCGGACGAATACAAGCGGTGCGGGCCGCTGGGGCTGTGCTGCACTACCTGCGCGAGACGCAACGCACGGCGCTCGATCATCTGGACCGGCCATCGTTCTTCGAACGGACAGACTCGATGATGCTCGACGCAGTGACGGTGCGCAACCTCGAACTCGTGGAGCCACTGTTTGCCGGCGAGTCACGGGAGGTGACACTGCTCAGTGCCGTCGATCAGACGGCGACCGGCATGGGCGCCCGTCTGCTACGGCAGCGCTTGTTGCGCCCTTCCATCCAGCGCGAAGAGATAGAAGCACGGCTTGATGCAGTGGAAGAATTGATTGGCGCGACGATCCTGCGCGGCGAACTTCGTAAGACGCTCTCCTCCGTGCTCGATCTCGAACGGTTGCTCGCGAAGGTAACACTCGGTACCGCGGGGCCGCGGGAGATGTTATCCCTCGCCCGATCGCTCGCGCTTGTACCCGTGTTGCGCAAGAGTCTGGAGCAGTCGCGCGCGGTTCGTTTACAGGCCATTCGCGAACGGATGGACGAAGTGGCCGAAGTGTGCGCCGCGATCCTCGCCGCACTTGCCGAAGAGGTGCCCGCGACGCTGGCCGATGGCGGTTTCATCCGCGATGGTTTCGACGCCTCACTCGACGAGTTGCGCGATATCAGCCGTAACTCCAAACGATACCTTGCTGAAATCGAAATGCGCGAGAAGGCAAGAACGAATATCGGCTCGCTAAAGATCCGATTCAATAACGTCTTTGGCTATTACATCGAAATCTCGAAATCGAATCTCCATCTGGCGCCTCCTGATTACGAGCGCAAGCAGACGCTGGTGAACGCAGAGCGGTTTACCACGCCTGAGCTAAAAGAGCTGGAATCCAAGATTCTCGATGCGGAGGAGAAGATGATCGCGCTAGAGCGCGAAGTGTTCACGCGGCTGCGCCAACAGGCCGCTGGTGAAGCCGCGCGGATCCGCGCGGCTGCCGGAGCGATTGCCGAGCTTGACGTCACCTGTGGCTTTGCCGAGACAGCCGTTGTCAGCCGCTTCAAACGCCCTCGCTTTGACGATTCGGGCGTCATCCGCGTGGAAGGCGGGCGCCATCCGGTGATCGAGCGCCTGGCCGAGCGTGAAGCGCAACGGTTCATTCCGAACGATCTCTACCTTGAGCCGGATGGCAAGTTTCTGGCCGTCATCACCGGGCCGAACATGGGCGGCAAATCGACTTATCTGCGCCAGGCGGCGCTCATGCTGATCCTCGCGCAGACAGGCTCGTTCGTCCCGGCTGACGCCGCGGTGCTGCCTTTAGTCGATCGCGTCTTTACGCGAATCGGCGCGGCGGATAACCTTGCTCGCGGCCGTTCGACGTTCATGGTCGAGATGACTGAG
>DASRHX010000033.1:0-3060 GCA_035650295.1 Bryobacteraceae bacterium
TTTGGAATCGCGCCCGAACCGCCGCGTCCAGTAGTCGTACGACAAGACCGCAACAGGATGCTCCCCCGGTTTCAGATCGTCGCTTGTGGTGAGCAGCCGCCCCAAGGCCGGCTTCAGCCCAAAAGAGCCGAACATCCACCCCGAGACAAATTGTCGAGTGGCTTTCTCCATGTCGTCATCGGAGCCGTAGGTGATGTCCTGCGGTCCCGAAGCCGAAATAGCCATCAGCTCAGCCTGCCCCTTTACGGCATCGCGCATCAGCCGGAATCCGGGATACTCGTAGCTGTCTCCAGTGTCGACCTTGCGTTCGTTGTCTTTGTACTCGTAGGTGAGAAAGAAGAGCCGCTGCGCATCCGCCACGGGCATCGGGCGGAACAGCATCGCGTCGACCAGCCGGAACGCCGCCGTGCACGCACCGATCGCCAGCGCCAGCGACAGAATCGCCGCACCCGACACCGCTTTGTTCTTTAACAACTGCCGGCAGCCGAACACAGCGTCGGCCACGAGCGATTCCAGCCACGGCACAAGTTTCACGTCGCGGCTCTCTTCCCGCATTCGCAGGGAGCTGCCAAACGCCTGCCGTGCCGCCTCGGGATCGCGCCCTTGTTCCACGGCTTCCTCCAGATGAGATCGCAGTTCTTCTTCCAATTCGCTATTCAGGCGCTCCCGGCGAAACACGTTCGTCACGCGAGTCCATAGAGACATTTCAAGCCATCCTTAGTACCCGTCCCACGGCTTGCGTCACCGCATGCCACCGCGACTCTTCACTGGCCAACTGCTTTTTTCCGGCGGCTGTCAACTCGTACGCGCGCGCCCGGCGGCCGTTCTCCTTCGTCACCCACTCTGCTTTGATCCACCCTGCCTCTTCCATCCGGTGCAGTGCCGGATAGAGCGAGCCTTCTTCCACCCGCAACACATCCTCGCTGATCGACTGGATGGCGGTCATGAGGGCGTACCCATGAAGTCCGCGCCGCCGCGAGAGCACCTTCAACACCAGTAGATCCAGCGATCCTTGTAACGCATCTGTTTTTGCCATACTAAGACCTCTTAGTATATAGAGGTCTAAGCGTGTGTCAAGGGCCGATGGTGCGCGTACAATTCCATGTAACGGCGCACGATTGCCGTTCGTCTGCCTTCAACAACGCGAAGGAGAGGACATGAGAACTGCATTCCTTGTCTCTGTAACCGCCCTTACATTTGGCCTGCTCCTGACGGGCCAACAAGCTCCTGCGCCGGCAGCGGCGGCCGAGCCAAAACCGGAAAACCTATGCACGATTGAGGGCAAGGTCGTCAATGCCAATACGGGCGAGCCTGTGCCGAAGGCGGTGCTGACGATGCGTAGTGCCGAACCGCCACGTGGCCCGATGGGACCGCCGCCCTCGTTTACTACCACCTCCGGCGCGGACGGAAGGTTCGCCATGAAGGACCTGGCGCCTGGCAATTACCGGTTGCACGTCATGCGCAACGGATTTGTCATGACCGAATACGGCGCGCGTGGACCTATGCGTTCGGGTACGACACTGAAGCTGGAACCGGCGCAAAAGATGAAGGGAGTGGATTTCAAGCTCACGCCGCACGGAGTCCTTAGCGGCCGGATTGTCGATGAAGACGGCGAGCCGCTCTCCTGGGTTCAAGTCTCACCGGTGCGTTACCGGTTTGTCCAAGGAAGGAGACAACTTGCCCCAATGGGTGGTGCATCGACGAACGACCTCGGGGAGTTTCGGATTTTCGGGCTTTCTCCAGGGCGTTATTTTCTCAGCGCCACCTACAGCAACCGCATGATGTACGAATCCACGCAGGACCGTTCGGCGGCTGGAGAGTCAAGTGAATCATACGTTCCAATGTACTTCCCGGGCTCAATGGATCCCGCTGGGGCGTCCGCTTTCGACGTTGCCCCAGGTCAGCACATTAGCGGTGTTGAGATGCGGCTGTCGAAAGCGAAGACCACGCGCCTGAGGGGCCGTATTATCAACATGACTGGAGTTCGGTCCCAGGGGATGATGGTGACCCTAGGACCACGGGACACCGCGATGTATTCGTCCTTCAATCGTTCGATGGCTCAGGGACCTCAGAACCAGTTCGAGCTTCGCGGTCTAGCTCCCGGTTCATACATGCTTACCGCCGTTATCCCAGACGGACAGACGATGTACACTGCGCGTCAATCGGTGGAGATTGGGTCGGAACATATCGACAATCTAACGATCACGGTTGCGCCCGGAATGCAAGTGAACGGAAGCCTAAGTGTCGAAGGTTCCGGGGCGGCGACGTTTGACCGGGCGGCCGTTCGATTGTATCTGACACCGGCGAACTCGGACGGGATGATGATGTTCGGCCCGTCGTCGAATGATCGTGTGAAGGAAGATGGCTCGTTCCGGTTTCCGAACGTAAGTCCGGACCGGTATCAGATTCGCGTGTCCGGTCTATCCGACGGCTATTATTTGAAGTCCGTGCGCCTGGGTGACCAGCCGGCAACGGACGACATTATCGACCTCACTTCCGGTGCTGCTGCAATTCAACTGAACATCGCCGAAGGCGCGGCGCAGGTGGACGGCGCGGCGAGCAATGACAAGCAGGAGCCGGTTTCCGGCGCCACCGTCGTCCTCATCCCTGAGAAGGAATCTCGCCGCACACGCCAGGAGTATGTGAAGGTGGCGACCACCGATCAACACGGCCGCTTCACGGTGAAGAACGTCGACCCCGGTGATTACCGCCTCTACGCCTGGGACGATATCGAAAATGGCTCCTGGATGGATCCCGATGTCATAAAGCCGGTAGAGAGCAAAGCCAAAAAGCTCACGCTAAAGGAGCGGAGTAAGGAATCGGTAGAGCTTCGAGTCATCCGCAACGAGTAGCCGCCATTAACTCCCGTCACGGATCACGCGGCACGACTCGATATCGAACGTCACCTCGCCGATTCCCAGCCTTGTCTGATCCCGGAATCCGGCCACGAATTCGACAAACTTCGACACGTCCGCGAAATTGGTTGCAATACCGAGCGACACGCGAATTGCACCCGCGCTTTTGTTCATTCCACGGCTTTGCATCAAACGCAGAAAGCTT
>DASRHX010000034.1:0-4687 GCA_035650295.1 Bryobacteraceae bacterium
GAAGGAGGCGTTGCTTTTTCTGCGCGCAGCGCGTCCCCTGTCACGTGCCACATGTGATTGCAGCCGCTACAGATACGGTAACAGCCCGATCGGCTCGGTCGCGTGCTTCGCAGTGTCGTACCGCGGCAATGAGGGCAAGCCGGCGCGCTTCTGTGTGATCCCATGAGGGGAGCATACGCGGTTCCCCTCGCCTTCGCTGTTCGATTCTGGACGGAGACCAGACATCGCGAGCGGGCTCACAGAGCCAATGACTGATCACAAGAAACCATGAATTGGGACCACGATCGGACGAGCCGCCGAAGGCGTTAGGCTGTGGTGTCAATAGCCGGCACGGTGAGATGACCGTCGTCACAAACGCGTTGACTTTGCGCCTCCTTCGCCGTATCACATGCTGAAGAAATCCGCCGCTTGGCCCAGGAAAGTGACGTCTTGCATCGTTCAGACTGGGGGCGTACATGCCGTACTCAGGTGTTCGCAGCAAGCTTCTTGCGGTTCTCATCCTCGTTCTCACACCAACGGTAGTGATGGCCCAGGTCGCCGGGACCGCGGCCCTGACCGGTGCGGTCACCGACTCTACGGGGGCGGTGGTCGTCGGTGCTGACGTGACCGCGACCAACCTGGCGACGGGTGCTAAACGTTCAGCCAGGACCGACGCAGCCGGGAAGTATCTGATGACGCAGGTGCCGCCGGGTGACTATCGCGTCGACGTCTCGGCGACCGGCTTCAGGACCTCCATTCAACAGCGGGTCGAATTGCCCATCGGTATCACCAGCGCCTTGGATGTTGTGCTGCAACTGGGGGAAATCGCCGAATCGGTGGAAGTGCAGGCCGTGACCGCTGCTGTGAACACGACCGATGCCAGCATGGGCTTGCCACTCAGTGGCGCCACGATCCGCAGCCTGCCTTCGCTCGACCTCAACCCCGCTAGTCTGCTCAGCCTGCAGGCGGGTGTCGCGTTCGTCCCCAGCCAGTCGGATTCAGCAGGCGGCTACGGAGGCGTGTCGGATTTTGACGGCCGCAGCGGCGCGGTCAATGGAGCGCGCAGCGATCAGACCAACATCACCCTGGATGGCGTGGACTGCAATGACCCGATCAGCGGTTACGCTTTTACCTGCGTGCTCCGCGCGACCCAGGGCTCACTAGCCGAGTTCCGCACGACGACCTCTAACTATAGTGCTGAGGCGGGCGGACGGTCGGGGGCGGCACAAGTGCAGCTGATCACCAGTTCAGGCGAGAACACGCCACACGGCAGCGCGTACTATGCCCACCGCAATGAGGCGCTGAATGCCAACGATTTCTTTCTCAACAAGAGTGGCGTCAAGGAGCCCCTGTTCCGCCGGCACATTTATGGCGCGTCGGTGGGCGGCCCGCTTGTGAAGAACCGTCTCTTCCTGTTCGGCAACTGGGAGCGCATGGAGGAGAGCTTGTTCAAATCGGCGGTGCGCAACGTACCGAGTTTGTCATTCCGCGATGGAGTGATGGTTTACCAGTGCGTGGATCGCCCCGGATTCGCACCGTGTCCGACGTCGCCGACGAGCGTGACCGGGGTCAGCGGAGTCACCTACAGTGTTCCCGCGGGCAGCTATGGTCTCAGTCCATCACAGATCGCCGGGATTGATCCGTTGGGAATTGGGCCGAACGCGGCGCTGTTGCGATACTGGTCGCAGTATCCGACGGAGATTAACGACTCCAGCGTCGGTGACGGCGTGAATATTGTCGGCCACCGATTCGCCGCTCCCATCGACAACACGTTCAATACGTACATCAGCAAGCTCAATTTGAACGCGGGCAGCAATCACACCTTTTTCTGGCGCGGCACGCTGCAGGACGACGCGGTCGCCTCGGAGCCGGCGTATCTTGGCGGCGATCCGATCCGGACCACCGAGACCGGTAACCGCGGAATGGCGCTGGGGCACACGTGGATAGCAACCCCGCGCATTGTCAACAGCCTTCGGTATGGGTACACCCACATCAAGTTGGACAACGCGGGTGTCAGGAATGCGGAATACGCCAATGTCCGCTTCATTGATGATCTCAATGGGTTCGACGACCCCAATCTTCCGGCCGGCACCGCCTCGACTCTGAACCGGAGCACGCCGACGCACCATATCCGGGACGACCTCACCTGGATGGCCGGCACTCACACCTTCTCGATGGGCGGCGAAGCTCGCTTCATTCGCAACGACCGGGCGAGCAATCAGCTCTCGTTTCACACATTCACGGTGAATCCTTCCTGGTTGCCGGATGGAGGCCGCAGCATCGAACCGGGGCAAGTGAACTGCAATCGTCCCGGCTGCTTTGCCGTCCCCGCGAGTGCCGGTGTGAACTTTCGAGACCGGCTCACTCTGATGTTCGGCCCCATGTCGCAGGTAGATGCCGCTTACAACTTCTCCGGACAGGGCGACACCCTGGGTGACGGCGAGATGGTGTCGCGACGCTTCGCCGCCAACGAATACGAGGTCTACTTCCAGGATCAATGGCGCGTTCAACCGTCCTTGACGCTGACGCTCGGGCTGCGGTACACGAATGCCACTCCGCCGTGGGAGACAAACGGCAATCAGGTCATTCCTGTTCCCGTGAATCCCAGTCTCAACGGTAGCTTCGGGGCCTGGTTCGAGTGCCGGAATGAGATGAGGCTGGCGGGGCGGCCGACTGCCGATTGCGGCTTGATCGAAACCCAGCTCGGGGGAGCGGCTAACGACGGACGGCCGTACTTCGGCCGCGATAACAACAATTTCTCGCCGCGCATCGCTGCCGCCTGGGCGCCGCGTTTCGAGGGCGGCATTCTGGGTCGCCTCTTCGGCGAGGCCAAGACGTCGATTCGAGGCGGTTATTCTCTCGTGTATGACCGGATGGGCATGGCGCTGGTGAACACCTTCGATCAGGTGGGAGCATTCGGCCTGTCCACGAGCATCACGAACCAACTGGGGGGATGCAACATCGGCGCAACCGGCGGTGTCGCGCCCTGCGTCCGGTGGACTGGTATTTCCGATACCGCTGCGGCGTCGAACAACGTGTTGAGCAACGGGGACGCGCAATTGGCGCCCTCACCCGGCGCCAATTTCCCCGCCGTGCCGCCCTCGGACCTCTTCACGGTCTCGAACGGCTTGGACGACACCATACGAAACCCGCATGCTCACACCTTCGACGTCTCAATCAGTCGTGAGCTTCGAGGGGGATTCACAGTGGAGGCGGCTTACGTGGGCCGCCGCGGGCGAGATCTGCCGCTGCTCCGCGATTTTGCTACGGCGGCCGACGTCTGCGATCCACAGTCGGGGACGTGCGCATTCGAAGCATCTCGCGAACTCGTACGGCTCTCGGATGCGGGCCAGCCGTTGGCGACGCTGGCGCCCATTGCGTTCTGGGAAAACATGTTTCCTGCTTGGGGTCCGTCTGGAAGCAATGGCGGGTGCCTTCAGTTCGGGCAGTTGGGGCCCGTCGGCGAATGTGGCTTCTCCGCCACTCAGGTCGCCTACGACTACATGATTGGCTATCACGGCACCGCCGAAACCGGTTCCGGCTTCGGTACCTCCACCGTCTGGCAGGACGTGGACTACCTTTCGGCGGATGGGTTCCTAGGGTATTCACGTCTCGGCCAATACACGTTCTTCCCGGCGCAGTATGTGGCTTTGAACACGTGGAGCACGATCGGCCGCTCCGAATACCATGCGCTGCAGTTGACCGCGCGCAAGCGCATGAGCGACGGATTTGCCTTTGCTGTGAACTACACCCTGTCGAAGTCCGAAGACCATTCCTCTACACCTGAACGCCAGGAGCCGACCGGCGCGTTCTTTACCGGTGGCTACACGGGGAGCGCCATAAACGCCTGGGAGCCCGACCTGGAGTACTCGTACTCTGATTTCGACATGCGCCACCAGTTGAACGGGTTTCTCACCTGGGAGCTTCCTTTCGGACGGGGTCGGCGCTGGGGGACCAATGCCTCCGGTTTCATCAACGGGCTCATTGGCGGTTGGCAGGTCTCCAGCGTGATGCGCTTCAACACGGGACTGCCGGCCAATGCCATCAACGGTCGGACGTGGCCGACCAACTGGAACTTACAGGGCAATGCGACCTGCGCTCCGCCAAGAACGGGTCTGAACTTCGGCCTGGATCGCGGCCCGTGCCCCACGACCGGGACCACGAACTCAGCCATCAACGAAGGCGCGGACGAACCCAATCCGAACATCTTTCCGAATCCGGACGAGGCTATACGGTTCTTCCGCTTCTCGGCGATGGGAGAACGGGGCGAGCGCAATGTCCTGCGTGGTGATAGCTATGCGTCGGTGGACCTGGCCTTCACCAAGACCTTCAACATGCCGTACGCCGAGGCTCACAACTTTGCGGTCCGCATGGAGATCTTCAATCTGACCAATACGCCGTACTTCGACACCGCCTCGTTGAATCTGAGCCTCGAGGACCCCGCGACCTTTGGCCAGTACAGCGCAATGCTGGGCGGGCCACGGCGCATGCAGGTTTCTCTGCGGTACGACTTCTGATTCGTCCAGTGACTTCCGCCCCCGGTTTGATAACCGGGGGCTTTTCTTTTGGAAGATTGAACAGGTCGCGAGGCCGCGATGGGATGCGTCGACAGACTGTGCGAACGACGTCAGAACGTCACCGTCACTGCGGCGCCCCGACGTCCGCGGCCGAACACCGGTGAAACGCTGACTTTGCTCCGGCCGGGCTT
>DASRHX010000035.1:0-3947 GCA_035650295.1 Bryobacteraceae bacterium
TGCGGAGAAGCGGGCGAAGGTGGTCGATCAATTGCTCGAGCGGCGCGAGTTCGCCGATGTGTGGGCGATGAAGTTCACCGAGCTATTTCGCGCCGGGACGCGAGAGGCGGGATCGAAAGGCGCGAGGATCGTGTTCGACTACATCAGGCAGTCGTTCCTCCAAAAGAAGCCCTACGACCAGTTCGTGCGCGAGGTGATCTTGAGCCAGGGAGCGCATAGCTTCCCAAATTCACCGATGGCGGGCGTGCCGTTGGCGCCGACCTCCTTTTACAACATCAGTTTCGATTCCAATGCGCCGGACCATGCGACGAACATCTCGCAACTGTTCCTCGGCGTGCGGCTGGAGTGCGCGAAGTGCCACAACCATCCGTGGGAAAAGTGGACGCAGGACGATTTCTACGGCTTCGCGGCGTTTTTCGCGCGAGTGGGAATCAAAGAAGTGTACGAGAACGATGAGAATGCCACGCAATACATGGAGGAAGGCGTGGTGGAGCATCCGAAGACGAAGCAGAAGGTGACGGCGAAGTTCCTGGACGGCGGCATGGTAGCCGATGAACAGGACAAGGACATTCGCGAGGACCTGGTACGGTGGATGACTTCGGCGAAGAATCCGTTTTTCGCCAGGACCATTGTGAACCGCGTCTGGAAGCATTTCATGGGGCGGGGCCTGGTGGAAGAGGTGGACGACTTCCGCGTGACGAACCCGCCGACGCATCCGGCGCTGTTGGATGCGCTGGCGAAGGACTTCGTGGAGCACCAGTTCGATTTGCGGCGGCTGATGCGATTGATATTGAACTCGCGGGCGTACCAATTGTCGGCCGAACCGAATGAAACGAATCGTACGGATGCCTTGAACTATTCGCACTTCCGGATACGGCGCGTGGAGGCCGAGGCGATGCTCGACTCGATGAGCCAGGTGGCGGGCGTTGAAGAAAAGTTTGCCGGGTATCCGCCAGGGACGCGGGCGATGCAGGTGTATAGCGGTGGTGGTGGTTATATGTTGTCGTCGTTTGAACGGTTGAACCGGGACATTATTTGCGAGCGCGATTCGCAACCGGATATGGCGCAGACGATGCACCTGATTTCGGGGTCGACGATACAGAAGAAGGTAGAAAAAGCGAAGCTGGACTTTGCGCTGAGTGATGGCGAACTGGTAGAGCGCGTGTATTTGAGCGCCTTGGCGCGCATGCCGTCGGATGCGGAGCGAGCGGCGGTGGCCGAAAGGATTGGCAAGGGCGACCGCAAGGCGGCCTACCAGGATTTACTGTGGGCGTTGATGAACTCGAAAGAGTTTTTGTATCAACATTGAGGACTTCTATGTTTGACCGGCGTGGTTTTTTGCGGATCGGATCGATTGCGGCGTTCGGTTCCAGATTGAGCGCGGCGGACGCTGTGAAGGCCGCGCCGGGCGATGTCTCGGTGATCCATCTGTGGCTGGCCGGAGGGTTGAGCCATCTCGATACCTTTGACATGAAGCTTCAGTCGGACCGCAAGTACCGCAGCGTGTTCAAAGAGATTCCGACGTCGATTCCTGGCCTGCGCATTTCCGAGCATCTGCCGAAAACGGCGCAGCGAATGAATAAAGTAACGCTGGTGCGGTCGATGACGCACAAGCAGTCGGCGCACGGGGCGGCGCAGACGTTGATGCTGAGCGGGCACGACGCGCTGCCGACCTTGCTGGCGCCTTCGATGGGTTCGGTGATCGCGAAAGAGTTGGGAGCGCGGAACGAGTTGCCGCCCTATGTGGTGATTCCGCAGCCGCGCGGGAACAACGCGCGCGCTGGATTTTTGGGGCCTCGCTACAATCCCTTTTCGGCGGGCGAGGTCAACGTCGCCAAGTATTCGGTGCGCGATATGGATCTGCCCATGGGAGTGGATTGGGCGCGCATGGAGGGGCGGCACAGTCTGCTGAACCTCGTGGACGAAAAAATTCGCGGGTGGGACACGAGCAACACGTTTGAGACGCTGGACAGCTACTACCAATCGGCGATTGAGCTGATGAAGAGTCCGAAGGCGAAGAACGCGTTCGATATCGCCGCCGAGCCAGAGGCGATGCGGAATCAGTACGGCAAGACTGCCATGGGGCAGGGGTGTCTGCTGGCGCGCCGGCTCGTGGAGGCAGGCGTACGGTTTGTGAGCGTGGGCAAGACGGACAATGCATGGGATCATCACGGCAACATTTTTCCGTCGTATGCAAACGAGTTCATGCCGGAGTTGGATAATTCCTTTGCGGCGCTGTTGGACGATTTGGACGAGCGCGGCATGCTGTCGAAGACCCTGGTGCTGGTGACCGGAGAATTTGGACGGACCGCGGAGATCAACGTGAACAATGGCCGTGACCACTGGCCGAATTGTTTCTCGCTAGTAGTGGCCGGCGCGGGCGTACCGGGCGGACAAGTGGTGGGCGCAAGCGACGCCGATGGAATGTATGTGAAGGACCATCCCGTGGCGGTGCCTGACCTCATGGCGACGATCTTCCACAAGCTGGGCGTGAAGTACGAGGGTGAGTATGTGTCCAACATCGGGCGGCCATTGCGGATTGCCGAGGGAACGCCGGTGAATTTTCTCGGCTAATGTTGGAACTCGTACTAGCTGCATGGCTGCAAGCGGCGGCGCGTCCGGCGGGTGCGGGTGCTGCTGGGGGCGAAGTGGGGAGCAAGGCGTGTGCGGGGTGCCACCCGAAGATCTACCAGAGCTACATGAGGACGGGAATGGCGCGCTCGAGCGCGCGCGTGGGGACGGACCTATATAAGGAGAGTTTCGCGGCGGGGGAGTTCGACGATGCGGCGTTGGGGGTGAAGTACCACGTGAGCGGCGGTGCGGCGGCGTACAAGATGGAGTTCGCGCGCGAGTCGAAAGGCGTGCGCGGCGAGCGTGATTTGGCTTGGTTTGTGGGGTCGGGAAACGTAGGGCGGAGCTACCTGTTCGCAATGGACGGGTTTCTGTTTCAGGCTCCCGTTTCGTATTTTTCGGCGGTGGAGAAGTGGGGCTTGTCGCCAGGCTATGCGGGCAAGCCGCTGCTGGATTTGGCGAGGCCGGTGGAGACGGCGTGTTTGCAGTGTCACGCAAGCCGGCTGCAGGCGGTGACGGGTACGCAGAATCAGTATCGCGAGCCGCCGTTTCTGGAGGGTGGAATTTCGTGTGAGCGTTGCCATGGTGCGGGGCGGCGGCATGTGGCGGCGCGTGCGGCGGGCGGGTCGCTGAAAGCGGGAGAGATGGTGAATCCGTCGAAATTGGATGCGACGCGGCGGGACAGCGTGTGCGAACAGTGTCATTTGACGGGGGCGGCGCGAGTGGCGCGCGCGGGGAAGAGCGCGGGAGGATACCGAGCCGGGGAGTTGTTGAGCGATCACCTGGCGGTATTTGTGTGGAGCGCGGGAAAGAGTGGGGAGCGTGCAGCGACGGATCATGCCGAGCAGTTGGCAAGGAGTGGATGCAAGAAGGGGGCAGGTGCGAAGTTGGCGTGTATGTCGTGTCACGATCCGCACGCGAAGCCGGGGGAGCAAGAACGCGTGACGTTTTATCGCGCGCGTTGCATGGGGTGTCACGAGACGAAACGCTGCACGGAGGCGAACGAAAGACAAGCGGCGAAGGGGAACGATTGCGCGGCATGACATATGCCAAGGGGGCGTTCGCGCGAGGGCGAGCATGTGGCGTACACCGATCATGCGATCCCGCGCCGGGCTGGAACGGCGGCGCTGGCAAACGGCGAGCGTGAATTGAAGCCTTATTGGCCTGGGATGTTGAGCGAGCGCGATCTGGCAATTGCATATGCGGGCCTGGGTGTGGAGGACTCCGGGTTGAGACCGAAGGCGCTCGAGTTGCTCGAGAAGGTGGAACCGCGGGCGGGGGGCGATCCGGCGGTGCTGTCGCAGTTGGCGCAATATTACGACGGACTGGGACAGGGCGAGCGGGCACAGGCGCTGTACGAGCGCGTGTTGAAAATG
>DASRHX010000036.1:0-4227 GCA_035650295.1 Bryobacteraceae bacterium
ATTTCTATGTTACAGGGATGCGTTTGATCACGCAGGGATTCGAGCTCACAGGCTGTTGGCCGTCTGAGGGCGCGTAGTGTGCATGTTGGAATAGCGAACTTCGATCTCGGCCTTGCCCACGATGCGCGTTTCGATTGTCGAGCGGATGCTCGACGGCACGGAGACGCCGTCCTGAACCAGGTAGTCGCGGGTGAAGGAGATCCGCCGAAGGAACACCGACGGGCTCTTTACGAACTCGCCTTCTTCCCGTACCGGCATAGCGCTTTTTGCCTCCAGCCAGATCCAACCCCGAAACAGCCCGGGCTTCTTCTGTTTTGGCGTCAACTCGAACAGGTAGAGTTCCCAGTCGCCGTTCACATGATGATCCGCATAGCGAAACTTGTAGTTCGCCGCTTCGATGCCCAGGCCCGGCTTTTGGCTTGCTTCCACTTCAGCCTGCATATATCGGGCAATAACGTCGCGCTTGATGGAGTCGTCCCCCTGGAAGGTGATCGCCTTATACGTGATCTGCCCCAGGCGGCCAATGCCGCGCAACGCGCTAAGCTTCCCTCTGCGATTCAGCTTGGGAATCGAAGCGTCGATCTCGACATTCATCTCCACATCGCGTAGCTGGCGGGACTGCTCCTTCGATGCGGCCAGATAACGTTGCAACGTTTCCTGGGCCGCCGCTTCATTTGCTGGTCGATCGTCCGCGGCTACTGCCAGGGGAGCCAAACATAAAGCGAACAGTGCGTGCTTAAGAAACAATTCGTAACCTTAGAAGGCGCTACAGCGCTTCACCCTAATCTAACAAACGGTTGGATGCGGCCAATTGCCGAAAGTTTCGCCGCATGCCTCTGTTCATCTACGCGCATCTTTAGGGCCATTCAGCGCTACTATCCTCTTTAGGCCCCCACTCATGCAAAACATTCCCAAAGGCGCGTCTTACGAGAAGCGAATGCTCGTTACTACCGAGATCGCTATCGACCATCTGGGCCGCGAAGACGCGCGGGTACTGGCGACGCCGCACCTGGTGTGGCAACTTGAGTTGGCGGCGCGCGATGCGATCCTCCCGTTCCTGGACGAAGGCGAGGAGTCCGTCGGCACAGAAGTTCATCTTCGCCATCTTGCCGCCACACCAATCGGTATGAGCGTCGCCTTCCGCGCGCGGGTTGAGGACGTGGAAGGGCGCCGCGTCCGCTTCGTCGTGGAGGCGGAAGACGAGCGGGAAGTTGTCGCCTCCGGCACGCACGAGCGGTTCGTTATCCAGATCGCCAAGTTTGTTTCGCGGCTTGCGGCGAAGCGCGCCAGGTAGCCTTTCCGCTCATCTCACAGCCTTGAGCAATCTCTCCCGAAACTCCTTTAAGCCGATCTTTTCCGGCTTGTCTGACACGTTCGGAGGAAGAGGAGACGTTAGCCTTCCTATGACGTGACCGTCCACTACCTTCCCCCAGTACTCTCCACACCCGTCGATGAAGTAGTCCCCAGGGCGGCCCTGCTCGCCAGTCAGCTTGCTGATCGCGAAGATCCATTCCGTCTGCACCGGGAAGCCCGTCACATAGGGCCGGCACTGCGCTCCATTGTCACCCCAGATCCGGAGCCTAGACGCCTTCATGGAGCCTTTGACGACCTCTTGCACCTCGACATCCATTGCTAGATCGACGCCCCGGCTCCGTCCGTGATAGCCCAGCACCTTCGCTCGAAGGACCAGTTCTGTACCGGGGCCGACCTTCAATAAGGGACCCGCCCAGGCACAGGAACATGCCTCGCATTGGACTACGAATAGCAAAGTGAGGAGCACGGCCCAGCCAGCCGCAAATCGCGTTTTCATCTCGAATCTTCCTTCTTCACGTGATATGCCGCCAACCGCAAGGACCTTTCAACAAAACTGTAACCGGCGTTATACTGTCATCCAGCCAAAGGGGGTCTCAATGCTCGCATCCAGGGTGTCCCGCATCGTCGCCGTTTTCGCGGCCATCTCTTGCTCTGCGTTACTTGTCGCGCAAACCCAATTTGCGTCGATTCGTGGCGTTGTTCAGGATTCTACAGGCGCGGTTATTCCCAATGCCGAGCTAACGCTCACGAACATCGACCAGAACCGCCCGTGGACTACGAGGTCCAACGAATCGGGCGTCTACGTCCTTCAACAGATCCCACCGGGCAACTACCGTCTGCAAGTGGAGAAACAGGGGTTCAAGCGGTTCGTTCGCGACGGCCTGATTCTCCAGGTGGCACAGATCGCCGAGATCATGGTCCCGTTGGAAGTGGGCGCGGTCACGGAGTCGATTCAAGTCTCCGCGGAAACGCCGTTGCTCGAAACCGCCAGTTCGACCCTGGGCGAGGTGGTGAACTCGCTCACCAGCCAAAATCTGCCGCTCAATGGCCGGAACGTGCTCCAACTCGTCGCGCTTACGCCGGGGATCAACGCGAATACGAACTTTTTCAATAGCGGCCAGGGAGGCGGCTCTATCAATGCCGTCGGATTCTCCGCTAACGGCGGCCGGAATGTCTCCACGGCCGTGATGCTGGACGGCTCGCCGCAAGAAGTGATGGGCTACAACCAGCCCGCCTATGTACCTTCGCCGGACGCGCTGCAGGAGTTCAAGGTGCAGACCAATTCGATGTCGGCCGAGTACGGGCGCACGGGCGGAGCCGTGATTAACATGGTTCACCGCTCGGGCACCAGTCAATTCCACGGAGTGCTTTACGAGTTCCTGCGGAACAATGCCTTCGACGCCAACGGCTTCTTCAACAATCTGAACGGCCGCCAGAAGGCGGCATTCCGCTACAACCAGTTTGGTTTCACCGCCGGCGGGCCGCTTACTCCATCGCGGCAAACGACGTTCTTCTTCGTCAACTACGAAGGCATACGGCAGCGCAACCCAGGTTCGGCCCCGTTTAGTGTGCCAATCGTGGCGATGCGACAAGGCGACTACTCACAAATCGCCAGCATTATCTATGATCCGGAGACGATCAATGCGGCGGGCGTTCGTACTCCGTTTGCGAACCAGCGCATTCCGACCGCCCGCATCAACTCCGTCGGATCGAAGATGATGTCGTTCTTCCCCGAGCCGAACCGGCCGGGCGTCATCAATAACTTCTTCTCGCAAGCCGGCAGCACGAGCAGCCGCAACAACATCTCCTTCAAGATCGACCGCCGCATTTCGGACCGGCAGAACCTGTTTGGCCGGTTCTCCTGGGAAAATGGCAACAACATCGCGGCCAACCACTACAACAACGCAGCGACCAACAGTCCCGGTTTTAATGGTCTTCGCAACCGTAGCGGTACGATCGACGACTCCTACATCTTTGGTGGCTGGATATTGCACGGCAACTACGGCTACTCCTATCACGCCAACCCGCGAGGTCCGCTCGAGAACACAATCAAACCGAGTGAGATAGGGTTCCCCGCGTCTCTCGACGCCGTGGCGCAATTTCCCATTTTTCCTACGGTCACCTCCACTGGCTATGCGCAACTTGGGCCCGAGTCGAGCTACATCATCGGCAACAAGTTCGAGACGCACACTTGGGGTGGGGACGCCTCGCGCCTCTTCGGCAAGCATACGGTCAAGTTCGGCGGCACATACCGTCTGAACCGCGTGTCGAATTTCCGGCCCAACAATCCCGCCGGCAACTACACCTTCGCCGACGGCTTCACGCGGCGCACTTTCAATGCAACCGGCGGCGGCGACGCCATGGCCAGCATGTTGCTCGGGCTTCCCACGGGCGGCCAGATCCGCTCCGAGCCCGTTCTCGCCTTGCAGGTGAAGTACGCGGCCTTCTATTTTCAGGACGATTGGAAAGTGAACGACCGGCTGACGTTGAACCTCGGCCTGCGCTGGGACACCGATTTCCCGCAAACGGAGCGTTTCGACCGTGCCTCGTGGTTCGACCTTGACGCGCCACTTCCGCTCAATGTTCCCGGCGTCGCGCCCATGCGCGGAGGCCTTGTGTTCGCCGGTTCACGCACTCCTGGCGCTCCCCGCGGCGTGCGGGACCTGGACAAGAACAACTTGGGGCCGCGGGTCGGCTTCGCCTACAAAGTGAACAGCAAGGTCGTCCTCCGCTCGGGCATCGGCATTTTCTATTCGCCCACGACTGGCATCGGTCCCAACGCAACCAACGCCGGGGCGCTCGGCTTTAACGCCCTCACTCCCTTCACATCGAGTATCGATGGCGGCCGCACGCCCTACACCACGCTCAGTAATCCATTTCCGGATGGATTCATCCCTCCGGAAAACGGACAAA
>DASRHX010000037.1:0-7649 GCA_035650295.1 Bryobacteraceae bacterium
AGGGGTGACCGGAATGCCGTTCGTGTTATTTACGATCTCTACAAAGACAAGGTATATTCCATCGCTCTATTTTTCTTTCATGGCGATGTTTCCACGGCCAGCGACGTCACGCAGCAGGTCTTCCTAAAGCTGCTAACAGAATCTGGACATTTCCGTGGCGACTCCGCATTCTCCACGTGGTTGTACCGGGTCGTGCTGAATACCTGTATCGATGTGGCACGGACACGCAGGCACGGCGGGCTGCAGATCGAGCGGTCGGTTGTTGAAGGCGTCGCCGCTAAAGGCTCCAATGAGGACGATCTCGTGAAGCGGCAGATCGCAAATTCCATCCAAACCGCGATTTCCACGTTGCCTCAGAAATTTAAGCTTGCAATCCTGCTTCGCTACTTCGACGACCTCTCATACGAAGAAATGGCCAAGGTGCTGAACTGCTCGATCGGCACAGTTGCGTCAAGACTCAGCCGCGGACACAGAATGCTCGCGGGCAAACTAGAACCCATGCGTGAGTCGTTCGCAAGGAGGAAGCCGTGATTTTCAATCGTCATGTTACAGACCGCTTCGCTCCCTACCTCGATGGGAGCCTCGACAGTCGCATGCGTGACAGTGTGGAGGCGCATCTCGCCAAATGTGCGGAGTGCCGGAGCGGCATCGATCAGGTACGGAAAGTCAAAGCGGCTTTACAGGAGATCCCGCTATTCGAAGCCCCGGAATCCCTGTGGACGGCGATAGAGGCATCGCAGCATGGAATTGGGAAAGCGCAGTCCGCCACATTCCCAAACTGGCGTTATGCAGTCGCAGCCCTTATTGTCTTCGTGGCGCTTTTGGGATACTGGCGCCACTCGCGTCAGCTCATAGTCCGATGGGAAGTGGTAGCGCTCGATGGCCTTCCCATCGCAGGAGGCGAACCCATCGTGGCACTGGAATCCGTGCCCACCGGAGAATGGATCGAAACCGATGCAAGATCGCGGGCGCGAATTCGGGTCGGTGAGATTGGCTCTGTAGAACTAGAGCCCAATACTCGTGTGAGGCTCATGGCAAGCGGGGTAGGCGGGCATCGCTTGGCTCTGCGTAGCGGGGGAATAAGCGCGAAGATTTCAGCTCCTCCTCGCCTGTTCATCGTGGATGCGCCCGCTGGCACCGCGGTCGATCTTGGTTGTGAGTATCGCATCCATTGCGACCGTTACGGAACGGGAACCCTGAGTGTTAGTCAGGGCTGGGTATCGCTGGAGTGGCTTAGAACTGAATCGCTGGTCCCGGCGGGAGCATCCTGCCGCATGCGCGCTGGCCTAGGTCCGGGCACGCCTTGGTTCGAGGACGCGCCCACGCAATTTGCGCAGGCGCTTGAGCGTTTTGACTTTGACCCAAACTCGGCGTTGGATGCTATTGAAACCATACTTACCTATTCGCGAACTCGCGACACCTTGACTCTTTGGCACCTGCTATCACGCGTGAGGGCTTCGGATCGCCCCCGCGTGTACCACAGGATAGTCAAACTTGCGGGAACTCCGGCGGGTATAGATAGGGAAACCATTCTGAACCTCGACCGCCACGCTCTTGCGCGCTGGAAGGACGAACTCGCATGGACCTGGTAAATCGCATAGGATGCAGGGAAGAAATCGGCTGGCTGATCCGTCCAAAATTGAAATGTACCGACTTGTCGCCCGGATCTCATTCGCACTAGCAGTGATTTTGGCTGTCGCACGAGCTGCACGCGCCGAGGACTTTGCCATACAGATAGCTAGCCCCGTCGCGGCGCAGAACTATCAGATGAAGCGATCCACCTTTGTTTTCCGCACTACTGGCTGCGCTGCGGCGGTCCCGCCTGAAGTTATGGCAACAGCGGAGGGTCGAGTTACTGGCCAGCGCAGATCCCTCCCCCTCAAGGTAGTGGTCGCGCCAGCGACGGGTGTTTATGGTGTCTTCCGCGAATGGCCGGAAGAAGGAGTCTGGATCGTTAACGTCACTGCACGTTGCGCCTCCACAATCGCCGGCGCGCTCGTTGCGACTGACGGGAAGTCATTCATTAGAGAGTCTTCCGTCTTCCTCACGCATAAAGCAACAGAGGCCGAGATCGAAGCCGCGCTTAAGGGTACCCCGCGCAAATAGAGAATTCAGGAAGAAATCGAGCGCGCGCGACGACTAACAGACGGAAGGGGAGGAAATATATGACACTCCGCTCTGCTATTCAGTCGGCCCTGGCGTTGGCAGTACCGCTCTTGGCGGTTGAACCCTCCATCGGGCCTGGCCCGCTCATTACCCACGAATGGGGAACATTCACAACCGTTGCCCGGGAAGACGGCAGTTCCGTGAGGTGGGCACCGCTCTCCGGTCCGGCCGACCTTCCTTGTTTCGTTGCGAATCTCGGCTCTACGACCTTCAAACAGCGGTCGTCGGGTCTCGTACGGATGGAGACTCCTGTCCTGTACTTCTATTCGGCGGAACCTGTCACGCTATCGGTCCGTGTTGGATTCCCGCACGGCTGGATCACCGAATGGTATCCCTTCGCTACTTCCGTGATACCAAGTTCCCCCGGAACCGCACCGGTCTCGCCGTATGCCGGCGGAACGATCCGATGGGATAGTGTAGAGGTCCTCCCTGGCCACGCGCCAACGTTGCCAAAGAGCGCGCGAGCCAGTCACTATTATGCCGCTCGCGAAACTGACTCCGCCCCACTCCGCATTGGAACGCAGTGGGAAAAGTTGATCTTCTACCGTGGCGTAGGAGATTTCCAGGTCCCTCTGCGTCCGGTCTTCACACATGAGAAAAGCGTGCGGATCGAGAACCTTGGTCCGGAAACAATTCCGCTCGCAATTCTTTTCGAGAACCGCGACGGCAAGATCGGGTATCTCAGCGCTCGCTCTCTTGGTGTCTCCACTGAAATCAAGTTGCCAGATCTGACGACTGATCTCAGCACCCTTCGACGCGAACTCTCCAATGAGCTAGTGGAGTTCGGCCTCTACCGGAAAGAAGCTCTGGCGATGATCGAGACTTGGCGCGATTCGTGGTTTGAAGAAGGCATGCGGCTTTTCTACATCGTTCCGCGCACTACGGTAGATGCCCTCCTACCGCTGGACATCAAACCAGCCCCTTCGTCTATCGCCCGCGTATTCGTCGGGCGTATCGAAATGCTCTCCCCGGCAACGCGCGAGATCATCGAAGCGGCATCGGCTACTGGCGATAGCCAACGGCTTACGAAGATGGGTAGATTTCTGGGGCCATGGATTACTCAAATGGAGCGCGAGAATCCAGGACGTCCTCGCTCCAGCGTGGTGCAGTCGATATTTCGACAACCTCTGAGCGGCCCCGGCTGCGTCCAGTAGTCATATTCTCCGGTGCGGGGCATTGTCTTGCAGAATTCACCCCACCTTCGCATGCAGCACAATCAACGCGGCACCGGCAGAATCTCCAGAGCCTGGCTCCGCAGGCGCGCCGCTTCATCCCTCTCTACCAACATTGCAAGTTTGCGCAGCACGTCCGGCTGCAACGGATTTTGTTTGAGCGAGAGCCGGTAGTATTCGATCGCCTGTTGTTTCCGCCCGCTGGCGGCTAGAAGACCGGCAATTGCGGAGTGCAGGAGGGGGTCGTTCGGCTCACCCTGAGCAGCCTGACGCAGGAGCGGCCATGCTAGCTGCAGCGCGTCGGCGTCGTGGTCGCGCGCTGCTTGCTGAGCCAGGCCGATACCTAAATTTCTCGCCGACAGCTTCCGCCCGAAGTACGAGCTGAGGGCTCGAGATTCTTTTCCCCGTCCGATTGTATGGTTGGTAAATACGGTATGGCCGCCGTCACTGGGACGCGACTTCGCCATGTGGCACCCGACGCAGTTTCCAGGCTGGTGAGGCTTCGCATGGCAGCTCGAACAGACTGCGTTGGCGTCGGTCCTGGCATGTGGATTGTGGCACATTCCACACCAAAGTTTGTCGCCCGACGGCTGTTTGCACCGGCTCAAGGCGAGAGCTTCCGAGTGACTGTTCACGCGCAGGCCGCGCGGTGCCCCGATGAGCACCTCAAGATAGTCGGCTAAGTCTTGGCCTGGACGAAAGTTCTCCAGGCGCTTTCCAGGCTGTTCCAAACGAGCTTCGCCGGCCAGATGGCACTGCTCGCAGATCGAATCGCGGGCGCGCGGCGCAAGCTTAGCCGGATTCACGAGCTTATCGTGGGTTCCACTTTCTCCGTGGCATCGGGCGCACTGAATGCCATGCTCAATTCGCTCATAACGGTTCACCGTGCCCGCAGCGAGAGACGCGCGCGTGGCATGACAAAACAGACAATCGGCCGAAATCGGTCGCGAGAAGTCCGGTTGGACATCCCGCTCGTATCCGGGAGCGAAATCCCATTTCTGGCGCAACGGGTAGAACCCAATTGGCGCCTGATACATGTGGTTCTGGTGCAGGAAAGCGTAACTGCGCCCCATGCGCCGCGAACCGATGAAAAAATTGAGGTCCACAATCCCGCGCGGGAATTCCAGATGCAGAACCTCACTGGCAACGACACGCAACTTGCCGACCGAACCGCCCCGCTCTTTCGCTGCCGTCACCGGCCCCGACGTATTCGCCATCGGCGTGCGTGCGTAAGCTTGCACAATTGTTTTGTGACAATCCACGCACGCAAGCGCGGCAGCGAACAGAATCAACACGTCATTGGCCCGTCCGGGCTAATAAATCAGCTTCATTCCGAACTGAACTACTCGAGGTGAATTCCCTTGGCCCCCGATGAGTCCAAAATTGGCCGCGTTCAGGTCCGTAGACGGAGAGCCCATCACCACACGATTAAACGGATTCGAGATCTCCAAACGGAACTGCCACGTAAGCCGCTCGATCAGCTTCGTGTCTTTAAACATACCGAACGATTCCTGGATGAACATTGGTTGCCGCTGCGGAAGGTAAACCGGAGCGTTGCCGAACTGCAGCGGGCCAGGAAGCGAGAATGCCGCTCGATTGAGATAGGCATGGCGCGGGTCGTTGTGATAATCCGAATCGAGCAGCACAGGCTGGCCCGTGAGATTGGGCCGAAGTCCTCCGTTGAAAACAGGGAGGGTATTCGGTGTGCTGATTGCCAGCGGGAAGCCGCTGGAAAATGCGCCGACACCGCTGACGCTCCAGCCGCCCAGCAAGGCATTGCCGACGCGTCCGAGATTGGCCCCACGACCAGCGCCCACGGGAAGCTCGTAGTTAAAGCTGAACGTCAGGATGTGCCTCTGGTCCGTTGCATAGAGGGCCTTCTCCCGCTGGTAGTGGTTCTGCCGGACGACCGCGCCGTGGACGTCGGTAAATCCGGCTCCATCGGAGAGATTTTTCGAGAAGGTATACGCCACGGTGGAGGCGAATCCGCGAGCGAACCGCTGATCCAGTTTGAATTGGAAGGAGTGGTATGTCGAATTGGCATAGGGCGACGCCACCACGGTCGCGCCCGTATATTGTGGGAACGGACGCAACGCCTGGGCAACGGTAGCGCGGCTCCCGTATTGAGCAGCGAACCCTGCGTACGGCTCCCGAATGCCCGCCGCTTGCGCCGCAGGCGAGCTAATGTTGGCGCGCAGAAGGGTTTCGCCGAGGGCGTAATACTGCGGATGCAACTGCGCCACTTGCAGACTATCGTAGAGATGCGTGCCTTTGTTGGCGACGTAGGCGCCGCTCACCATGAGTGTGTTGGTGATCTGCCTCTCGAGAGTCAAGTTCCACTGTTGCGCGTATGGAATCTGGCCGCCGGTAGCCGGCTCGACAATCTGTGCGCTCTGCGTATTCGCCACGGTCGGCGAAATCAGTGGAGGCTTGTTGAAGTTCTGCGGGAATCCACCATCCCAATAGAATCCCGGAGTCAGACCGTTGTCCGCGCTTGCGAACGTCGGCGTGATTGAGAAACCAGTTTGCGGGAGGCCCACTCCTTGGTTGATGTACTCCTTGTAAAAGATTCCATAGCCGCCGCGCAGCACTGTGTTGCGCGCAAACTGGTAGGCAAACCCGATTCGAGGAGCAAAATTCTTGTAGTGAATATCGAAGAAACGCTTCCATCCCTGCCGGCCCGGCCCGTCGCCGCCGAAAATGTAAGCGCCGGGAACATTACCGGCTCCTGGGTTCGGAATTGAAGGATCCATGTAGGACAAACGGCCGAGTACATCCGATGACGGCACCTGGATCTCATACCGCAACCCGACGTTCAGCGTCAGTTTCGGCGTCATTTTATATGTGTCGTCGATAAACCATCCGTAGTATTTGTACCGGCCGCCGGGCAGCGAGTCGCGGAAGAACGAGTTGCCGGTATCCACTGCGCCAAGAATGAAACTCGCAAATGCATTGCCCGTGTTGGCGGCATTCGGAACCGCAGTTTCCAAATGGCTAAATGTGAAGCGGCCACCGCCGCCGCCATAGTTCCGGTAGTTATCGCGATGGGTCTGAATTTCGAAGCCCATCTTGACGGTGTGTTTGTTCTTGATCCAGGT
This sequence comes from Bryobacteraceae bacterium, assembly GCA_035650295.1. Classification (GTDB taxonomy): domain Bacteria; phylum Acidobacteriota; class Terriglobia; order Bryobacterales; family Bryobacteraceae; genus JAFLBB01. The sequence goes on from DASRHX010000037.1 coordinate 6,437, forward strand.
GAGTGTGTCCAGAAACGCCAGTGTCGTGAAGTAGTTGTCCGAAGCGATGTCGTCGCCGAGACGCGTGTAGTTCCCGGCGAATTGGACCGTTGGCGCGAGGTCGAACTGTACGCCACGAAGACCAAGCTTGCCGCCGTCGGGCCCGGTCCAACCTTGGTTGAACCCAAGCGAGAAGTTCGGATTGCGGAATCGCGAAAATCCAGCTCCCATGTGATTCAAGAGATTCGGGCTCACATTCCAGTCGTAGTTCACGCGGATGATGCGCGTCGTCACAACCTGGAAGTTGTAATTCTCGATAGCCGTGGATCGGCCCTTTGCCAGCAACCGCGACGGCGCCGGGCTCTTGATCGATGGGCGGTCGGTGTAGTTGAACATTCCGCTCAAGCGGTGGGTGGGCTTCAAGGCGTGGTCCACCTTGAAACCAGCGGTTCGCTGGTCGGCGAAAGGACTGCCTAGCGGCGCGATGCTGTTGTTCGCAATGCCAGCCAATTCCGGTGTCGGGTAAAATTCCAGCATTTTCGACGAAACTTGGCTGAAACGGGATCGCGGAATCATATTGTTCGCAAACACCGAGCGAGTTGCACTGCCCGCGGCATTGAACTGTGTAGAGGCGGGATCGGCAATAGGTGTCGTCAACTCTCCGAAATCACCGTTCTGCATTCGCTGTGTCGCCAACGTATTGAAGCCTGCAAGCTGACCGCCGCGAATATAGTACTGATCTAGCGAGAAGAACCAGAACGTCTTATCACGGCCGTTATACAGCTTCGGCAGCACCACCGGACCGCCAAGCGTAAATCCCCATTCGTTCTGCTTGCGCGGCGCCTTGGTTGGGTTGAAGAAGCCGCGCGCGTCCAGCTTGTCGTTTGCGAAGAAATGGAATGCCGACCCATGGAGCAGGTTCGTACCGCTCTTCATAGTGAAGCTGGTGACGCCAGACAAAGCGTGCGTGTATTCGGCGGAATAGTTGTTCGTTACGAGCTTGAATTCGGCGATTGCGTCGACCGAAGGATTCACCTCCGCGTCATTCGCCAAATCACCGCGCGACAATGCAATGCCATCGTAGTAGATCTGATCGTTGAACGATCCACCCCCGCCGATGTGTTTCTCCCATGTGTTGCCGGGCGACACACCGGGAGTCAGAAAGATAAATGCGGACGGATTGCGAATACCGCCGCCAAGAGTCAGGGGAAGATCCAGGAATCGCTTGTCGTCA
>DASRHX010000038.1:0-4335 GCA_035650295.1 Bryobacteraceae bacterium
CTATTCGTCTTCCGCTATAGTAAGGCAAGTGCCTAACCAAAGCGCCGCGCAACTCAACGGGGTTTTCCATGGCTTGGCCGATCCCACGCGCCGCGCCGTTCTCGAACGGCTGTCGAAGGGACCCGCTCCCGTGAGCGAACTGGCACGGCCATTCCCCATGGCGCTACCGTCCTTCCTCCAACATCTGGACGTCCTGGAGGAGTGCGGCTTGGTCAAGTCCCGCAAGGCGGGCCGCGTGCGCACCTACCGTATCGCGCCGCGTCCCCTCAAACTTGCCGAGAGCTGGCTCGAAAAGCGCCGCTCCGTCTGGAACCGCCGCCTCGATCAACTGGACGCCTATCTCGCAGAACTCAAGGATCAGAAATCATGAATTCCACTATTCAACCCAACCCTAAGTTAGATCTCGTGCTCGAACGGACCGTCGATGTCTCCAGCGATCTCGTCTGGCTCGCCTGGACCACTCCCAGGCACATCCTCAAATGGTTCACTCCCGCCCCCTGGAAAACTGTCGAATGCAAAATCGACCTCCGGCCCGGCGGCGAGTTTTATACCGTCATGCAATCGCCCGAAGGCCAGAACTTCCCCAACATCGGCTGCTTCCTGGAAATCATCGACAAGCAAAAGCTCGTCTGGACCAGCGCGCTGCTTCCCGGCTACCGTCCCGCCGACGCTTCGTCCCTCAATCCCAATTGCCCCTTCCTCTTTAGCGCCGCCATCTTGCTCGAAGCGCAAGGCAATCGCACAAGGTACACCGCCATCGCCATTCACCCCGACGAGGCGTCACGCAAGAGGCACGAGGAAATGGGTTTTCACGAAGGGTGGGGAGCCGCGCTCGACCAGCTCGTGGAAACGGCGAAGAAGTTCTAACGGCCGCTCATTCGTTCACGTCGTCTTCGTCGTGAACGAACACGCTCTCAAAGGCCATGTGCAGAACGTCGTCGTTTAGCTCCCAGGGACGCCGCTCGAACCGGATCAGATCGATCGCGTGGTTGATCACGTCGCGCGGGTGGCAGCGCCGCCGCTCGCGCCGCGCCTGCCGGTAATGCGTCTCCATGAACCGTTGCACAATCTCCTCGGTGTAGTCGAGTCCGTTCTTGTCGGCGTAGCGATGGAAAATCTCCAGAAACTCCGCCTCGTCCGGATTCCGCATCAGCATCTTGTAACTGATTCGCCTCAGGAAAGCTTCGTCGCCTAGCTGCTCCGGCCGCAGGTTCGTCGAGAAAATCAGAAACGCTTCGAAGGGAACGTTGACCTTCGCTCCGTTCTGAAACGTCAGGTAGTCCACATGCCGCTCCATCGGAACGATCCAGCGGTTCAGAATCTCGGCCGGCGAGCATTTCTGCCGCCCAAAATCGTCCAGCAGGTAGATGCCGTTGTTGGCTTTCAACTGCAGTGGCGCATCGTAGAACTTGGAGATCGTGTTGTAGGAAAGATCCAGCACCTCGAGCGACAATTCACCGCCCGACACAATAAAGGGCCGCTGGGTCTTGAACCAGCGCGTATCGAAGTCCGGCTCGAAGGCCATGGCCCGGGTTTCGTCCTCGTCCTCGACAATCGGCTTGTGATACACCGGATCGTATAACTGAATAATCAGCCCCTGGCATTCGATCGCGTACGGCAGGTAAATCGGGTCGGGGTCGATGTCGCACAGCGCCTCGGCCAAATATGTTTTGCCGTTACCCGGCTGCCCATAAATCAGAAACGACTTGCCCGCGTTGATCGCCGGTCCCAACTGAACCAGCATCCGCGGCGTCGTCACCATGTGAGCATAGGCTTGCACCAGGTGCTCCATGGTCAGCCAACTGTCCTTACGCCGCTGCGCCCGCACGATCTCGGCATACTGCGCCAGCGGCACTGGCGCCTTCCCCGCGTATTGATTCTGCTCCAGGTATTCGCGCGCGTGCAGACGCCCGGCCTCGGTCAACGCGTAGATCGCCGATATGCTCCCCATTCCCATCGACCGGCGCACCTGCACCAGATGCTGCCGTTTCAGGAACTCGATAACCTCCTCAATCACGCTGAACCGCAGCCCAAGCGACCGCGCCAGATCGCGCCCCAGGGTTTCGCTGCGGAAGTACAGGGTCTTGAGGATCAGTTGCTCCACCATCGCTTCCGGCAATCCGGTGTCCCGGATGTGCGACGGCATGGCGGGAACTACCGGCCCGTCTTGCAGGTTGGCGGCTAGTTCGGCAACTTGTTCACTTTGCATCTCCAGTGATCCACCTAGCTGATCGGCATAGCTGGTAGGGATGTTTAGTACCTTCGTCTATAATTTTGCTAGGAGCCTCCCCCATTGCCCACTCGCCGTCAACTGCTTGAAACCGCTGGCGCTGCCGCCGTTTACCGGCTCGCCGCTACTGGTCCCGCCCTTCGCGCCGCAAGCCTCAACGACCACGTCAACCTCGGCTTCATCGGCAGCGGCATTCGGGGCACCCAGTTGATCGAAGATCACAAATCCATCGCCGGGGTGAACTGCCTCGCCGTGGCCGACCTTTATGACGGCTGCCTCAGGCGCGCCAAAGAGCAGATCAACGACTCGATCTCCGTGGGAAAAGACTACCGCGCCATCCTCGACCGCAAGGACATCGATGCCGTCGTCATCGCCGTCCCCGACCATCTCCATAAAAAGCTCGTCCTCGACGCCCTCTCCGCTGGCAAACACGTCTACATCGAAAAACCAATGACCTGGAGCCTCGAGGAAGGCCCGCAGATCATCGCCGCCGAAAAGGCCGCCAAGAGGGTCCTCCAGGTCGGCAGCCAGGGCAAGACCTCCGCGCTCGCCGCCAAAGCCAAGGAGATCATCAAGAGCGGCGAACTGGGCAAGGTCCACATGGTCCGCATGTCCAACCACCGCAACAACGCCCAGGGTTCCTGGAAATACGCCATCCCGCCCGACGCCTCACCCGAAACGATTGACTGGCCCCGGTTCCTCGGCCACTACAAAGGCAAGCCCTTCGACGCCCGTACCTTCTTCCAGTGGCGCTGCTGGTGGGAATACTCGGGGGGCGTCGCCACCGATCTCTATGTCCACCTGCTCACCTGGCTTCACGAAGTCATGGACGTCGAAGCTCCCCACGCCGTCAGTTCGCACGGTGGCATCTACAAATGGAATGACGGCCGCACGGTGCCCGATTACATGAACTCGCTGTTCGAGTACGACAACTTCATCGCCGACATCTACGTCAACCTCGAAACCAGCTTCCCTTCGCGTCCCTGGACCGTCCACGGCTCCGACGGCACCATGTATGAAGAGCGCAACACCCTTGTGGTCTTCCATGAGCCGGTCGACAACGATGTACAAGGCTACGGCACCTACCAATGGCCGCGTGAAATGCGTGAGCAATATTACTTGAGCAAAGGCTACCTGCCCAACGGCCGCCCCAAAGAGCCACTGCCAGCTCCGAAGGAGCCCACCACTTACACCGTCGATCGCAGCTTTACGCACGCCGAGTGGTTCATCAAGTCCATCCGCGACGGCTCGCCCTCCAGGGAAAGCGCGACGGAAGGCCACTACGCCGCCGGCGCCGCGCACGTCGCCAACGCCGCCTACCGTCAGAAGCGCCGCTTGCAATGGGATCACAAGAACAATAAAGTGCGCGGGTAACCATGTCCTCTCCCGCCGCCGCCAAACAGTCTTCCGTACCTCCCGCGGCGCGCCCACAAACGCGCCGCATCACCTCGCTCGATGCCTTCCGCGGCGCCACCATCGCCGGCATGGTTCTCGTCAACAACCTCGGCGACCACGCCAACGCATACTCGCCCCTCACTCACGAACAGTGGAACGGCTGGACGATGACCGACCTCGTCTTCCCCTTCTTCCTCTGGATCATGGGCGTCGCCATGGCCTATAGCTTCGCTTCACGCATGGATCGCGGCGAGAAACCGGAAGTATTCCTGCGCCACGTCTTCACACGCGCTGGATTCCTGTTCGCCCTCGGCCTGTTCCTCAACGCCTTTCCCTCGTTCAACATTGCCGAACTGCGCATCATGGGTGTGCTCCAGCGGATCGCCCTCTGCTATTTATTTGCCTCCCTCATCCAGTTCTATAGCGGCACGCGCGGACTCGTGTTGTGGGCCGTGGGCCTGCTCGCCACCTACTGGGCTCTCATGAAGCTCTATCCCGTGCCCGGTTACGGCGCCGGCATCCTCGAACAACAGGGCAATTTCGCGCAGTATATCGACTCGCTCGTTCTCAAAGGCCACCTATATAAGAACCAGATCGTGTGGGACCCCGAAGGTCTCGTTTCCACGCTCACCTCCATCGTCAACACCCTGCTTGGCATCCTCTGCGGCGGCATCCTCCGTTCGCGCGAAGACGACAACTCCTCCAAGCTA
>DASRHX010000039.1:0-10932 GCA_035650295.1 Bryobacteraceae bacterium
GATAAGAACGGCGAGACCGCCATGCACGGCGCCGCGTACAAGCAGTTTCCGCTGGTGGCGCAGCTGCTGGCCGACAACGGAGCCAGGATCGAGATCTGGAACCGGAAAAACAAGGACGGCTGGACGCCTCTCCGGATCGCCGCCGGGGTATTTCGGACCGCCAATTTCCGCTTTTCCGACGCGACCGCCGACGCCCTGCGCAAGATCATGACAGCCGCCGGCGTCTCGACCGAGATTGAGCCCAACCCGGAAGTACAGGTAGGCGAAGAACGCCGTTACCCCGTCCGCACGGGAGCCGCGCAGCAGCAGTAACGAAGCTAGCCTGCAGGCTTGCTCTTTCCCTTGAGATTGAGCGCCACCGCAGCGCGGATGAGATCCTTTAAAGCCGCCGCATCGATCTTGTCATCTTCGTGGATGTCGATGGCGCGCCGGACATTGCCGTCGAGGCTGGAGTTGAATAGACCGGAAGGGTCCTTCAACGCAGCTCCCTTGGAAAATGTCAGCTTGACGACGTTCTTGTACGTCTCTCCCGTGCAGACGATGCCGCCGTGGGACCAGACCGGTGTTCCGGGATTCGTAGGCTTCACCCACTTCCACTCCTCGACGATCTCAGGGTCCGCCTCGTGTATGATTGCGCGCACTTTCGCGAGCGTCTTCCCGCGCCAGTCCCCAAGTCCCTTGATTCTCTCGTCGATTCGTGCAGAGGCAGATTCCACCGGGACGGGCTTTTTCATGTATAGCTCTAACTCTCGCATTTATTTTAGCTGCGCTCAGCGTAACTGCAGCCTTCGCAAGTGAAGGTCGACGAGCGCGGCACGCCCTTTCCGAACGCCGCCGAAGCTGCGTCAATCAATTCGCGGTACGGCGGTGCGCGGTAAGGCGCTCGCCGGCGTGGCCTCGAGGCGGCGCCAGAGGAAGTACGAGAGCCCCCAGAGCGCGCCGGTGCCTGCCGCCCAGCCCCACGCCTCCGGGCCATCGCCTACCGCGAGGTGGGCGATGATCGCCGAGGCGAGGTCGATGGCGAAGCCGGCGTAGGCCCACTCCTTGAGCCGCGCCGGCACCGGTGCAAGCAACAGCACGACACCGAGGAGCTTGGCCAACGAGAGCTCCACCCGGAAGTAGTCAGGGAAGCCGAGACGGGTGAACGCTTCCGCCACCTGCGGAAGGCTCAGTTGCGCGTAGGCGGTGAAGCTCATCTGCAGGCAGAAGAGCGCGGTGACGGTCCAATAGACGATGGTCTTGGCTTTGGGCGTGGTCCCGGCGGCGGCGACGGCTGAATTTTGCAGGGTCGATTCCATGCAAATCTAGACCTTTAGTGAGCCACGGAAAGCCCTGGCGGCGTAGTAAGATTCCGCACCGTTGTGATACAGGAAGACATGGTCGAAGCGACGATCACAAAAAAGGGCGCCGCCAAGTTTCCTGACCTTAGAAGGTGTTTTCACCCAGCTCGACGTTTTCGTATCGAACTCCCCAAGTTCCTGCAATTCCCGATATTGCTCCTCCGTTAAAAGCTCAATGCCCATGGCGGCTGCCATATCGATAGCGTTATTGTTCGGTTTATGTTCTTTCCTTGACTCCAGAGCCTCACGGTCGTAACAAACACTTCTGCGGCCCTTGGGGCTTTCCGCGGAGCAATCATAAAAAACGTACTCGCCCGTCTTCTTGTCATGACCAACAACGTCCGGCTCACCGCCAGTTCTTTCCATTTCATGGAGTGACCACAGTTTTTCAGTACCAGCTTCCAGCTTTGCCTGTACCTTAGCCCATTCAAGACCGCTATGGCGGTTCCTGTTTTTCTCAAAACGGGTTTTCAGCGCTTTGAGTAATTCTTCACGTTGTTTTGGCGACAACTCCTTGGCTATCCGCATGGTTTTGCGATCCCCTTCGATTCACGACTTCTGGGCCGCCTGAGGCGGCCAACTGGGGGGCTCAACGCCGAACTGCTTTGCGTATTCGACGTTCAATCGCTGCCAACCCTCGAACTTCATCGCCTCGCTACCAGCGATGCGGCTGATGGGAGTTCCGCCGAGAAGGCGATCCAGAACATCGAAAGCAACGTGCCACCCGGCAGCACCCATTGAGCGGCAAAGGCCTCGAGTTCCCACCGGGTATCGTTGTACTCCAGCACCTTGGGAGCCTCGGCTCGCGTCACTCTTGTTTCGAGCGGCGTGGGCGCTCCCACCCACGTGAGCTTCACCGTGCCAACGGTACCCAGGCTCCCATCGACTTCAAAGGGCGCCCACTCGCGCAGATGCGCCGGGTCGGTAAGCGCCCGCCAGACTTTTTCCGGCGGGTGGCGCAGTTCTCTGACGAGAATGAGCGTCCACTTTTCTCCGTCCTTCCGTACCTGCGCCCCGCTGGCCGGACCGGGTATGTACTGATCGCGATCGGTCATCTTGCGCTCCTCATCTTCCTTTTTGTGGGCGTGGATCGATCCATGCGGTCGAGGTGGCGTTCGAGAGCATCTATGTGTGCGGACCAGAACCGGCGGAATGGAGCGAGCCAGGCATCGATCTCCTGAAGTGGTTCAGGTTTCAGCCGGTAGAGACGGCGTTGCGCGTCCACGGTGGATTCCACGAAACCGGCGTCGCGCAGCACTCGCAGGTGCTTTGACACGGCCGGCTGCGGCATACGAAGCCGGCGCTCGATCTCACCAACCGACTGTTGCGACGAGACCAGGAGGCTCAGTATCGCACGGCGGTTCGGCTCCGCAATGATTTCGAACACAGATTCCACTCTCTTTATATACTCTATGGAGCATATACCTGTCAAGGTATATAAAGGAAGGCCGCGGCAAGGCGCTGTGACGGACTATTGCGAGGATCCACGCCGGCGCTAGGCCTGCACGGGGGCGGCGCCGGAGCGCCAGTCAAATCGTCCAGAGACTACTCTAAGCGGATGGGCGGCGACGCAGCGGCTAAACAAAATCGATCTGGAAAATCCAGCCCGCGGTGGGGCTATCGTTGTTCGGCCAGTTGGGATGGATGCCAGCGTCGCAACTGATGAGCTTTCCCTCGTGCATCGCCAAGCCATGAGGATCGCTGGAGCCGGGCACGAAGTCCACGATCTCCAAAACCTTTCCCGTGGCGGCCTCGTAGCGAACCAGACCGGGCTTGCCTTCCTTAAAACTATTGCTGTTGTTGCCGATCACCTGCCAGATGGTCCCGTTGTCCCAGGCAATACCGTGGTAGCGGACGCGGTCGGGGAACTCCTGATAGAAGGGGATCATGAATTCCGGCTGCCAGGTTTTAGGATCGACGCGAATGTTCCCGCGCAGGCGTAGCGCGGCGATCCAAAGCTTTCCTTCGTGCCAGAGGGCGCCGTGGCTGCCGCCGCCGTCATTGGCTGGACCGAGCGGGATCTGACGATGGCTAATCAGTTTGGAATTCATGTCCACCTGAAAAACGCCTTGGGGAGGAGCGTTGGCGACCATCCAGACATAGCCGCCGCCGACGGCCATTCCGCTGGTGTTTCGCGACGGAGTCTTCACTGTCTTGAGCAGTTTGCCATCCCAATCGACGAGCCAAGCCGCCTCGTCGAGGGATTTCGGTTCCTGCAGTTTGTAGGAGGCGGCCTGCGCCCCCGATAGCTTTTGCTCGCCGATCCACAAACCCTCGGGAGTGGCGGCCAAGCCGTTGGGGAACCCTTCCGGGCTTCTGAACAACTTCTTCGTCTTTGCCATTCGCGTGGGAACTTTTTGTCTCGCGGATTGCGCGAAGGCGGCGCGGCCATGCGCCAGGGACATCCCGGCGCCGATGCTTGCAGAAAGGAATTCACGCTTCGTCATAAGGCCTCCATGGAGCGACTGGCAAATCATATACCATCCGGAGCGCGGGAGCGCGCTACAGCTTGTCGAGTAACTGGAAGAGCGGCACCGCGACCGCGGCATTGAGCACGGCGAAGAGGATGGAGCTGGCGAGATCGAAGTCGAGTTGTTGACCGAGGAGGGCGCGGGCAAGGACCCAGTAAAAGAACTGGTGAAAGAAGTAGAGGGTGAGCGACGTGAGAAAGCGCACGAGCGAGTTTTCGACATCGACGCGCATGCTGATATTGGCGGCGAAGAAGCCGACCAAGGTTTTGACGATGCCGTACATACCGAGGGGCAGGTTGGACAGGGCGTCCTGCAGGAGGCCGACGGCGCATCCATAGGAGAGGGCGAGCACGGGCGAGCGGCGAGTGAGGGCAGTGTGGAGAGTTACGAGAAGTGGTAGTTCGAGATAGGCGAGGCTGGCGATAAAGAGCGGGACGTACACCTGAAACATGAGCGCAAGCAGGGGGACCAGAACGAAGAAAACATAGTGGCCGCGGCTGCGTTCGCGGACGGTCCGCTGCTTGGAATAGAGAGGTTCGCCAAGGTTGGTCATGGAGGACAGGGCGTCACCTCGGCGGTTGGGTTGGGGTTGCGGGCGGTGGAGCGCCAGGAGCGGCAGGTTTGGCGGGCGCGGCGCGTGGGGCTTCGGGCATACCGATATTGAAATTGGGCGCCGGGCCCGAACCGAAGGTGTGGCCCTGGGCAGCGCCGATGCGGCGATAGCGTTCGATAACCTGATCGGCGTCGGTGGTGAGCGAGGAGCCGGTGGTGGAGAAGTCGAGCATCTTGACGGGATCCGCCGCCGGTTCGGCCGGAGGGCGCGGCAGCATATGCAACTCCTGGGCGGCGGGGATGCCTTCGGGGATGTCCTGATGGATTCCTTCGAGAACGATGAGCACTTCCTCCAAACCGTTCCTCATACCGCTGGGAACGAGCTGGATTTGGCGAAAGATGCTGCCGTGGCGAGTCATGCGTACCTGTCCGACAGGCATGCCTTTGGGAAAGATGCGGTCGTCGCCGGAGGTGAAGAACCAGTCGCCGTCCTTGATGTCGTCTTCGTTCTGAATGTATTCGACCAGGCAGTTGGCGTTGGCCTGGCCCTTGAGCGTGCCGTGCACGCGGGTGCGTTGGGAGACAACACCGGCGGCGAAGGCGGGATCGGTGATGATCATCATCTGGCTGGCGCTGGGAAAGGCGGCGACGATTTTGCCCACTATGCCGTCGGGCGTGACGACGGCCATCCCCTTCTTCACGCCGGCGGCGGCGCCGCGATCCAGGTAGACGACGCGCGAATTGGAACCGGTGGCGCTACCGATGAGCCGGGCAGCGATGGTGCGCGACTGGGTGCGGCTTTGAAATGCGGCGAGGGCGCGGGCGCGGTCGGCGGTGGCCAATTCGGATTTCAGGAACTGATTCTCCAGTTTGAGCCGGCCCAGTTCCTTTTCGAGACCGGCGTTCTTGGAACGGACGTCGATCAACTGCGAGTATTCACGGACGACCCCAATGGTATTGGCACGCACAAACTCGACGATGCGGGCCAGGGGCATGACACTGGCGACGGCCCAGACGCGGATCAGGCGAACATCCTGCCCGGTTCTCACCTGCCAGGCCAACAGCAGGATCTGTATGGCCAGGACGAGCATCAGCACGGTGAGGTCCCGATACCGTTTGAGAAAAAACTGCATCTAAGCGGATTGGCTCCTCTTCTCTGCTTCTTCCAGGACTATTCAATCGCAATGCGCCGCAGGAGTTTGAAATCGGTCAGCATTTTGCCCGTGCCGAGGGCGACACTGGCCAAGGGGTCTTCCGCAATGGAGACAGGCAGACCGGTTTCCACGCGGATGCGTTTGTCGAGGTTCTTCAGCATGGCGCCGCCGCCGGTGAGGACGATGCCTCGATCGCTGATGTCGGCGCTGAGCTCGGGCGGAGTGCGTTCGAGCGCGACGCGAATGGCGTTCAGGATGGTGGCGACACATTCACCGATGGATTCGCGGATTTCGCTGTCGTCGACGGTGATCGTGCGAGGCACGCCTTCGATGAGATTGCGCCCCTTGATTTCCATGGTGATCGGCTTGTCGAGCGGATGGGCGGAGCCGATGGTCATCTTGATCTGCTCGGCGGTGCGCTCGCCGATGAGGAGGTTGTATTTGCGCTTGAGGTACTGTGTGATGGCCTCGTCGATTTCGTTGCCCGCGACACGGACCGAGCGCGAGTAGACGATGCCGGAGAGCGAGATGACGGCGACGTCGGTGGTGCCGCCGCCGATATCGACAACCATGTTTCCCGAAGGCTCGGTGATGGGAAGCCCAGCGCCGATCGCGGCCACCATGGCCTGTTCCACCAGGTGCACTTCGCTCGCCTTGGCGCGATAAGCCGAGTCGATGACGGCGCGCTTTTCCACCTGCGTAATCTCGCTGGGCACGCCGATGATGATGCGCGGATGCACGAGCATTTTGCGCCCGTGTGCTTTTTGGATGAAGTAGTTCAACATGCGCTCGGTCACTTTGAAGTCGGCAATGACGCCGTCTTTCATAGGCCGGATGGCGACAATGTTACCGGGCGTGCGGCCAACCATTTCCTTGGCCTCCTTGCCGACGGCTTCCACTTCTCCGTTGTTCTTGTTGATGGCCACGATGGAGGGTTCATTGACGACGATCCCGCGGCCGCGGGCGAAAACCAGGGTGTTGGCCGTCCCCAGATCGATGGCGAGGTCAGATGAGAATAAAGAGAATAAAGAGCGAAAATTCATGGACTGCTATTACTTCCCCGATAAAAGCGCAAGGACGCACGAAGTTCCCCGCACAACAGTTTCGTTTCTCTCGAAACGGGGACCAGCCCGAGGCCAGCCTCCCTCAAGAATGGCAATTCGGAAAAAAGATAAGGTGGGGTCCAGAGCAGTCCCTCGCTCAGCGTAGCACAATGAGGCAAGTGCAACAATAACTTAGCCGGAAGAATGAGAGTTGGGTAAGAATGGGACAGCGAGGGGCCTATACAATGGGATCGACCCCATGATTCGGCGGCGGTTTTTGTACTCAGGACTGGCCACGCTGGCCGCGTGCGGACGGCGCGAGGCGCCCACTTCGGCGGGGATGGCTTTTGTGGCCAACCGGGAGGGGAAGGCGGTAGCGGCGGTGGATTTGGGCGCGCTGGCGGTAGTGCGCCATATTGCCCAACCCGCGGGACCCGACGATCTGGCGAGTCATCCCCTGCACCCGGCGGTGTTCGTTTCGATGCCTGGGATCGCAACGCTGGCAGAGGTGTCCACGGACAAGCTGGCGCCGGGACGGCGGCTGCGTTTGCCAGGGCCGGCGTCGAAAATGCGGTTCACGCACGACGGCGCCTCGCTGTGGGTGCTGGTGCCCGAGGCAAAGCAACTGCTGCGCGTGTCACCGGGGCAAATGAAGATTGAAGCCAAGGTGGCGCTGCCCGAGACGCCGGTAGATTTCGATCTATCGATCGAAGAGGATTGGGCAGTGGCGAGCCTGGGCGCGAGCGGGCGGTTGGCCGTGGTGAATCGCACGCAGGCGAAATTGACGCACACGGCCGAGCTCGGCGGCGAGTTGGGCGCGGTGCGGTTCCGCAAGGATGCGCGTTGGGCGATGGCGGCCGACCGGAGCGAGCGCGCGCTCGTGTTCTATGACATGACGGCTCATCGCGTGGGGGTGCGGGTTCCGCTGCACCTACGACCCGACAAGCTCTGTTTCAAGCCCGACGGCGGCCAGTTGTTCGTTACCGGTGAAGGGCTGGACTCGGTGGTGACGGTGTATCCGTACCAGACCGAGGTGGGCTCGACGATGCTGGCAGGGAGGGCTCCGGGCATGATGGCGGCGAGCGTCATCCCGAGCTACCTGTTCGTCGCCAACCCGAGTTCGAATACAGTGACGATCCTCAACGTGGCGACGCAAAAAGTGATGGGGGCGGTGCAGGTGGGGCGCGAACCGGGTTTCCTGGCGATCACTCCGAACCAGGAGTACGCACTGGCGCTCAATCGTGTTTCGGGCGACATGAGCGTGCTGCACATTCCCACGCTGTCGGCGCGGCGCACGAAGGCGGCGAGTTTGTTCACGCAGGTACCGGTGGGGTCGGAGCCTGTGGCGGCGGTGGTGCGGGCAGTGTAAACGAAGGGAACGGCGATGCACGTGACGTGGTGGATGCGGTTGGCGCTGGGCATTGCGTGTGTGTGGACGGCGACGGCGGGGGTGCCGGCGAATGACAAGCGCATCGTGATTGAGGCGAGCGCGGTGTTCGACGGAAAAGGCCGTATGCTGCGCGATACACGGATTGCCATTGAGGGGACGAAGATTGCGTTTGTGGGCGCGAAGGCGACGGGGCGCGTGGACTACGACCTGCGCGGCCTGACTGTGTTGCCCGGTTGGATCGACGCCCACGTGCACATGACCTGGGGCTTCGACAAGGACGGGAAGAACGCCGGTGAAAGAGGAACAACTCAAGAGGCAGCCTACGCCACAGCCTCAAACGCATGGGCGACGCTGATGGGTGGCGTCACGACGGTGCAAAGCGTGGGCTCACCAGGAGACGTTCCGCTGCGTGATGCCATCGCGAAGGGGCTGCTGCCTGGCCCGCGCGTGCTGACCGCGATTGAGGGCCTTGTGGGGCGCGGAGAGCAAACAGGCACGCCGGAGGAGATCCGTGAGTTCGTGCGTAAGAAGAAGCAAGCAGGCGCGGACGTGATCAAGGTGATGGCGTCGGGCGGAATGCTCAAAGGCGAGAAGACGCTATCGCAGGAACAACTGAACGCGGTTTGCGACGAGGCGAAGAAGCAGGGGCTGCGCACGCTGGTGCATGCATACAGGGACGCGGTTCGCGCCGCAACGCTTGCCGGCTGCACTCAAATTGAGCACGGGCTGGGCGCATCGGACGACGACATGAAATTGATGGCTGAGCGAGGGACGTATTTCGATCCACAAGCGGGGCTCTTGCTGGAGACATATCTGCAGTACAAGCACCGGTTCGTTGGCACTCCCTTTTTCCCAAAAACGCTTGAGGAGTTCGCGCCGATGGAAAAGATTCTGCCGATGAATCATGAGCTGGTGAAACGCGCGGCGAAGATTCCAGGATTGAAGATTGTGTTCGGCGCGGACGCGGTAGCCGGCGCGCACGGGCGCAACGCGGAGGAGTTGATCGACCGCGTGCGCGATTGCGGAGTAGAACCGATGGCGGCATTGATCTCGGCCAACTCGCTGGGCGCGGAGGCGATGGGACTGGCGGATCAGATCGGGTCGATCGCGCCGGGACTGCAGGCGGACATCATCGCGCTGAATGGGAACCCGTTGAAAGACATCACGGCGGTTCGACGCGTCGCGTTTGTGATGAAAGGCGGGAAGGTCTACAAGAACACCGCGCTGGCGGCGATTCCGGTGTTTGCCGATCAGCCTTGATGCGGAAGCTGTAGACATTCTACTCTGTTCGTGATAGTAGTAGATTGTCTACCACCATGGGAAAAACAGAACCAGACAAGAACCGAGTCGAGCTCTTGCAGGGAACGCTGGACATGCTGATCCTCAGGACTTTGCAGTGGGGGCCGCAGCACGGCCACGGGATTGCACAATCGATCCGCGCGAGTTCGGATGAGTTGCTGCAGGTGGAAACAGGCTCACTCTATCCGGCGCTCCACCGGCTGGAAAAGCAGGGATGGCTTTCGTCAGCGTGGGGCGTCAGCCAGAACAACCAACGCGCGAAGTTCTACAGGCTGACGGCGAAGGGGAAGAAGCAGCTCCTGGCGGAACAATCCAAATGGGATTTGCTGGTGAAGGCGATCGCGGGGGTGATGAAGCCCACGGGGGCGGCGTAGATTAAAGCGCAGTCGTGTGGTCGTGGATGATGCGCCATCCGACGGCTGATTTGCGCACGACCAGGGTGAAGATACCATTGGCCGGGCCGCCAGCCTTGGATGCGCGGTCAAGGGTGAAGCGTCCCGTGACGATTGCGGATTGCGGGGTCAACATGCGCACGGCGAGTTCGCTGAAGGTAAGCTTGCCCATGTGCTCTGCATCGGGGTAGGCGGCGCGATAGCGCTCGCGCACGGCGGTGGTCCCCTTTACGATTCCTTTGCTCACAAAGGTCGTCTCGGACGAGTCCTCGTAGCAGCGCATGAAGGCAGGGATGTCGGCGCGGTTCCAATCCGCGACCGATTGCTGCAGCACGGCGATGATGTCCCGTTGTTGCGCACAGAGGGAACAGGCGGATAGCAGGAGGAGAGCGAAGAAGTAGAGGCGTGGTGGCATGGCGGTCAAATATGCGTGTTACTTCGTGGGCGGAATGACGAAGTCGATACCCTCGCGGACGCCGTATGTCTTGGGCAACTGTTCGAAGGGCTGTGAGCCGCGGCTGTTGTAGTTCCAAACGACGCGGCCGGCGCGCACGGTCATCTCGCACTGAAGGCGCTCGGTGCCGCGAACAGCGCCGCCGGACGCATCGGCGTAACCGAAGTCTCCCTTCATGAGGTTCCAGAGGGAGATGTCGGCTTCAGCGCCGACGGTGAGGTGGCCGAGCTCGGGTCGCGCGATCATTTGCGCGGGAGTCCAGGTGGAGGCGCGCATTACTTCCTTGAACGGCATGCCCGCGGCCATCATCTTCGACATGGTGGTGGGCATATCCTGCATTTGCGCGTTCATGCTGCCGGTGTGGAGGTCGGTGGAGATGGAGTCGGGATAGAAGCCCTGGCGCGTGGCGGGGACGGCGTTGCGCAGAACGAAGCTGCCGCCGCCGTGGCCGACGTCGAAGCGGACGCCGCGGGCGCGGGCGCGCTTGAGGTAATCGTAGAGCTTGCCGGTGGCGTCGATCCAGGGCACCGGACCGCGGAACATGTGGGTGGAGATGTCGCCGGGGCGAAGGCGTTCGGTGACGAGCTGCCAGTAGGGGCGCTCGCGTAGGAAGTAACCGAAGTCGACCATGATGGGGATGCCGGCAGCTTTGCCGGCGGCGATGGCTTCGTCAACGGACTTCCAATCGGGCAACTGATAGTGGGCGCTCTTGACGCCGACGACTACGTCCTTGTGCTTCTTGGCGAGGCGCGCGACCTCTTTCGCGCTGAAGTCGCCCTGTTCGGTGATGTCGGTGACCATGCCGAAGCCGGCGATGTTGATAAAGGAGAGGACGCG
>DASRHX010000040.1:0-3489 GCA_035650295.1 Bryobacteraceae bacterium
CGGGGTTGGTTGCCCGGGCGATCGAGAAAGCCGGTGTTCGTGGTGTATCGGTCCCGCCCGGGGCAGCCCGTCGATAGAGAGTCCAAAGCCCCCATTTCTCTGACCGGCCTGGCCCGGAATATTCATGGTTCGAAGAAAGATCATAACAGATTGTAGACGGAGGAGTGAGCCTCGAAGGGCGCGGGCACAGGAGTTCAAAGTTCCAGGTTCAAAGTTCAAAGAAAAGACGGTCTCGTCGACATTGAACCTTGAACGTTGAACTTTTGACAGAGGTACGTCCCAATGGGCACTAAATCCCGAGCGGCGATCCTGGTTGAACCGAACAAACCTCTAGTGGTTGATACAGTCGAGATCCCTGATCCTCGGCCGGACCAGGTTTTGGTGAAGCTCTTTTCCAGCGGTGTCTGTCACTCACAGCTCCACACGATGCGCCGGCCGCCACGACCTGTTCAACGTCTTCCTGCATTGCTCGGTCATGAATCCACCGGAATTGTGGTCGCAAAAGGACGCGACGTAGTACATGTCAAAGAAGGCGATCATGTCATCACGACGTGGGTGGATCGGGACAATTCCACTACCACGCAGCCGCTTGTGGCGCACGCTCTAAACGATCGAGCGCAGTCGATCGCCATTTGGCAGGGAAAAGAAGTTTTCCACTCCGCCGCGACATGGGCCGAGTACGCTTTGGCGTCCGAGCGCGTCGTGCTGTCGATGCCCAAGGATGTCCCCACCGACGTTACGGCTATCATCGGCTGCGCGGTCATGACGGGGGCCGGCGCGATCCTTAACACGCTTCGAGTAAGGCCCGGGCAATCGGTGGCCGTATTCGGCGCCGGCGGCATCGGGCTCTGCGCCGTTGCGGCGGCGGCGATCGTCGATGCCTATCCCATCATTGTCGTAGACGTAATCGTCGAAAAGCTCGCCTTTGCGCGGCGCTTCGGCGCGACCCACACGGTTGACGCCCGGAATGTCGACGCCGTCAAAGCTATTCAAGATCTGAGTGGCGGCGGGGTTGACTACGCCATCGATGCGGTCGGGCTGCCGGAAACCCAAGAACAAATCCTCCGCGCTGTTAGGATGGGTTATTCCGGCCTCAATCGCGGCGGAACGGCGTTGCTGATCGGCATTACGCCGCCGGGAGCGAAAGCGATATTGGATACCAGTTTGTTCATCGGCAGCCGAAGTTTCACCCGCACGAGCGGCGGCGATTGTCGCCCGGACCGAGACTTTCCATTGTTCGTGCGCTGGTACCGTGAAGGGAAGTTGAAGCTAAATGATCTCGTGACGCACCGCTACACACTGGACCAGATCAATTCGGCGGTCGAGGACTTGGAGCACGGGCGGATACTTGGTCGCGGAATTATCACCTACTGAATCTTTGTGGATTTCTTAAGATCGTCGGGGACGTCAGCGACAAGCACGTTCTGCGAATTGACTACATAGATGGGTTCGCCGCTGGGGGTAGACTCGTCGGTTCGTATGATATTGGTCACTACCGTTTTCATTCTGATCATCGAGCCGTCCGAGAGTTTGTATGAGTTATATTCTTCACGCACGGTCTCGAAATCGACGAGGGTCCCACCGATGGTTTTATCCCCGACTGTCAGCTCGACTCTCTTCATCCCTTTGCCTCCCGGTTTGGATCCCGTTATTTCGGCTATTCTGCCATAAGCTTCAGGCTTGAACCATGCCAATTGAATTTCGAATGCAGCATCGGTCTTGTCAATAACCCCTGGGACGAATGTTGACACCATTGAACGGTATCGGATACTCTTTATTCAAATCGTGGGATCGTTGACCGCTTTGTTTCACTAGCCACGGCTTCTCACTGTTGAAGCGAAAGCTTTTTAACGATGAACTATAACGCATGGTTTCAGTGCATTAGGGGCTGCCCGGGCCAGTTCAGCCTGCTCGAAGTTATATACCGATGCCCGGCCTGCGGCGACCTGCTCGAGGTTCATCATGACACCGAAGCCCTCAAAACCAGGGCCGCATCGGCGTGGATCAAGCTGTTTGATGAGCGCTTGCGCCAAAACGCCTATCCCTATGGCTCAGGCGTATGGGCGAAGAAGGAGTGGGTCGTTCCTTTTATCGACAACGAGAACATCGTTTCGACTTTCGAAGGGAACACCAATCTCTTCTGGGCCAATCGCTACGGCAAGCAGCTTCACCTGGAGGATCTGTGGGTCAAGCAATGCGGCAACTCGCATACGGGATCTTTTAAGGATCTCGGCATGACTGTTTTGGTGTCGGTGGTGAATCAAATGATCGCGAACGGTGAGCCCATCGATGCGATGGCCTGCGCTTCCACTGGCGATACCTCCGCGGCGCTGGCAGCTTATGGCGCTGCCGCAGGCATTCCGACAGTCGTGTTTCTGCCCCGGGATAAGGTATCGCCGGCCCAGCTCGTGCAGCCGCTCGCCAACGGCGCCCTGGTGCTCTCCCTGGACACCGACTTCGATGGTTGCATGGCCGCGGTTCAAGAAGTGACGAAACACAAACACATTTACCTGGGGAACTCGATGAATAGTTTGCGCATCGAAGGGCAAAAAACCATTTCCATCGAGATCGTGCAGCAGTTTGACTGGGAAGTTCCCGACTGGATAATTTTGCCGGGCGGAAATCTTGGCAACGTGAGCGCCATCGGCAAAGGCTTCCTGATGATGCAGGAACTGGGCTTGATCTCAAAGCTGCCGCGCATTTGCGTAGCGCAGGCGGAGAACGCCAATCCCTTCTATCTTTCTTATTTACAGAACTTCGAGCACTTTGAGCCGGTCGCAGCGCGCAAAACCCTGGCGAGCGCGATTCAGATCGGCAATCCGGTGAGCATTCGCAAAGCGATCGCGACGATCCAGCGCTTCAACGGCGTTGTCGAGCAGGCTTCGGAGCTGGAGCTTGCCGAAGAAGTGGCGCGCGCTGACCGCACGGGAATGTTCAATTGCCCGCACACGGGCGTGGCGCTCGCTGCGTTGCGCAAGCTGGTCGAACGCAAGGTGATTCACGGCCACGAGCGGGTAGTCGTGATTTCGACGGCGCATGGCCTCAAGTTTGCGGAGCAGAAGATCGCCTATCACACCGGCACCCTCGAAGGCGTTCAAGGCAAGGGGACCCAATATAATCGCCCCGTGGAGTTGAGCGCCGAGCCAAAAAAGATCAGCGATGCGATCTCGCGCTACGTTGAGCGCGTGCGGCTCCTGGATCACTGATGCATCGCCGTCAGAACCAAAACAGCGACAATACGACACTTGTGGCAACTCGATGACAAAGGTGCGACGTGCGACCTAAACGACCTGGCGAGAAGACAAGAGGCATCAGCACCCTTGCCGTGCACGCCGGTGAGCCGCGGCCAAAGTTCGGCAATGCGCTCACCACGCCCATAATTCAGACTGCAACCTACACATTTCTCGACACGCGGGAGCTGCGCGACCACTTCGAGCGGCGCATCGAGCGCGAGGAGTACGGGCGCTACGGCAACCCGACGCAGCGGAC
>DASRHX010000041.1:0-2187 GCA_035650295.1 Bryobacteraceae bacterium
TAACGTGCAGCAGCCGTTATGGCCGCTTGCTCCACGCGGGTGTCGGGAAGCGCGCCGGTACCGCGGCTAATTCTTCGGGCCAGACGATGACTTTCTTTCCGTCCTGCCACTGGAACATCAACATCTTGTGGGCGATCTGAAAGCCGTCCGGGTCGACCCTGAACGCTCCGTATACGGTGTTGCCGTCGAACTTCACGATCTCGGCGCGCAGCTTTTCATGATCGAGCGAACCAGCGCGCCGGATGCTCTCCAGGAGAATCTGGCATGCGCCGAAGGCGCCTGCGCTTTGATAAGACAACGCGACGCCCGGGAACTGTTTTTCGTGATCTTCGACGAATTGACGCGCGCCCGGATAAATACGGGTTACCGGAATGACGCCACCCGCGCGCACCTTGACCACCTCGGGTGCCCATTGTGTGGCGCCATAGAGGTACTCCGCGCTGCGGCCCAGCAGCTCATAGAACTTGGGCAGATCACCGCCGGACGTTACGCCGGCCATGCGGGGGTTGACATCCGCTTCCTTCATCTGGCGGACGATGGCAACTGTATCGTTGAAGTAGCTGGAAGCAGCTACGACGTCAGGATTCGCTGCCTTGATTCTTTTCATGATGGCCGAAAAGTCCGTCGTCTTTGCCGGATACGTTTCTGCAGCGACCACCCGCAGTCCATGCCTTTTCGCGAGGTCGATCATTCCCTGCGCGCTCGCCTTGGGGAAGATGGTGTCTTCATAGATCACGGCAACGGTCTTCAGCCCTCGTTTCGCCGCGACCTCCATGAGGCCTTCGAAATAACTCTCGGCCGGCGATACGACCATGAAGATGAACTTGCGCCCCTTTCTGAAGATTGACGTCGCCGAGGCAGCCGCGGCCACCATCGGCATGCGATGCTGCTCGGTGACATTCGCGACCGCATCGGTGATGGGCGACGAGTAAGGCGAGAATACCGCGTTGACCTTGTCCTTCGTCATCAGTCTTTCGTAAATAGCGGCCGCCGTACCCGGATCGGATCTGTCGTCCTCGACAACGAACTCGACCGTGCGTCCCAGCACGCCACCGCGGTCGTTCGCTTGCTTTACGCAAACGCGATATGCGCGCTCTTGCGCCTGGCCCGGTTCCGAATACGTACCGGTGAGCGATAACGAGCCGCCGATTCTGATCGGCGTCTGCGCTTGTGCACCGTGAGTGAGATACAGCGCCGCGACGAGGACAACCAGCGCGCCGATCGCAGACGCCCGCTTCATGGCCGCTTGCTCCATGAAGGGGTGGGAAACCTCGGTTTGTCAGCAGCGAGTTCCTCAGGCCAGACGATCGCCTTCTTGCCGTCCTGCCACTGGAACATCAGTATCTTGTGCCCGAGTTGCACCCCATCCTGGTCCACCTTGAATGCACCGAAACTCGTGTGAGAATCGGATCTTGCAATCGCAGCGCGTATCTGTTCTCCGTCGAGCGTGCCGGCGCGCCTCACGCCTTCGAGGAGCACTTCGCACGCGCCGTAACCCTGCGTCACCTGATAGGGGATCTCGAGCCCAGGGTATTCGGTGCGATATGCCTCCACCAGCTCCTTCGCGCCGGGATACTGGCGCGCGATCGGCACCAGGCCGCCCGCACGCATATTCACCAGGGCGGCCTCCCAGGGGCTTGCGCCGTAGATGAATTCCGCGCCACTCCCGAGCGTCTCGCGAAATTTCGGAACACCACTGCCCACAGCCGGCGCGAACATCTTCGGGTTGATGTCCAGCTCTTTCAGGAATTTCGTGATGGCAACCGCGTCGTCGTAATAACCGGCTGCAGCAATCACGTCGGGAGTGGCTGCTTTGTACTTTCCCAGCAGCGGCCCGAAGTCCTTCGTGTGTCGGGGGTAGCCGTCCAGCGCGATGAGCTGCAACCCCCGCTTCTTCGCAAGTTCCGCAGCGCCGTGGGCGATCGCCTTTGGAAACGGCGTATCCTCGTAGACAATGCCAATGGTCTTCAACCCGCGCTTGGCCGCAAGATCGATGAGACCCTCAAAGTAACGCTCCGAAGTGGGCAGAAGCATGACCAGAAAGCGCCGGCCCTTTCTGAATATGGACGGCGTTGCCGCACCCGAAGCGACCATCGGTTTGCCGTGCTTTTCCGTCACGGTGGCGACGGCGTCCGTGAGTGGCGTGGAATAGGGAGAGAACACGAGGTCGACCTTGTCCCTGGCAAG
>DASRHX010000042.1:0-3625 GCA_035650295.1 Bryobacteraceae bacterium
TACTACAAGGCTGCAGTGCTTGAACATGGCGTCCTGAACCTTGCCGTGGCCCTGCTTGCAAAGAACATCCCCGGGGTGACGGTCGGCGACGTTGATCGACTCTACGAATCCTTCGACAAAAAGACGCTAGGTCAGATAATCAATGCTGCTAAAACTCGATTTGAGTTTCCAACGGGTTTGGAGGCCGACCTAACCATCGCACTCGCACATCGGAACTACCTTGCACATCGTTTTTTCATCGTCCATGACATCGATCTTCTAGTTCCATCAGCTCGACGCAAGATGGTTGACGAGTTAATTGAAATACTTCGGCATCTGAAACAGGTCGATGCTCAGATGGACGAGCTATGGCTACGTGCGTGGCAGTCGTTCGGCATCACTAAAGAATGGATTGAGCAGAAGATGAACGAGTATGTAGAGCACAGGAGGGAGTCATAGACCATGCCCGCACAAGTTGGAAAGGCGAACGCGAATGGCCAATTTTTAGTGCAGAAGACGAAGGTTCAAAGCCCCAACCATAAATTTGCCACGGTGTGGATCCTGCGCTGCCCTCGTCATGGGACTTACAAGGCGAATAGCTGTGATTTTCATATTCGGAAATGTCCTCATGAAGGTGGCAAGCCGGGACTCGAATAGAGATCAGAGGTGTTTCAGTAAAGCTCCACAGGTGTTCAGACCGCAGCGAAGGATGTGCAGCAGATCTAGGGTACGTTCAACGAGGCTCAGCTCCCGACCGAAGCCGGGATACGCAGAGTTTGGTAGGCAACGGTGGAACTAAATATAGAACCCTTCCCGCGCTACACGCACGCCGGGATGCTTGTCGAGTTCCGATTCGATTAAGTCGAAGCCGAGGCCGGGGGCATCGGAGAGGTGAAAGTAGCCGTTGTCGATGGGGAGGGGTTTGTCGATGACGGTGTCGCGCCAGGGGACGTCCATGAGCATGAACTCCTGGCGGAAGAAATTCGGAGTGGCAGCCATGACGTGGGCCGAAGCGATGGTCGAGACCGGGCCATTGGGGTTGTGCGGGGCGATGGGGATGTTGTAGGTTTCGGCTAGCGATGCCATCTTGCGCATTTCGGAGATGCCGCCACAGCGGGTGATGTCGGGCATGACGATGTCAGCGGCCTGTTGTTCAAGAACGGGACGCAGCATGTAGCGCGAGTGAAGGCGCTCGCCGACGCAGACGGGCAGAGGAATCTGACGCTTGATCGCGGCGATGGCGCCGGGGAACTCGGGGCCGGCTGGTTCTTCGTACCACATGCAGTTGACTCCCATGCGGGCGATGCGGTGGGCCATCTCGACGGCAGTGGGTCCGTTCAACATGGCATGCGTCTCGACGGCGATGGGGAAGGCGGGGCCGAGGGCGTCGGAGACGGTCCGGAGGCGGTCAAGGGCGAGTTGCTTTTGCGATTCGGTGAGCGAGAGGTTGCCGGCAAGGTCAGTTCCGTAGTTGTAGCTGGTGTGAGCGAAGGGATCGAACTTACATGCGGTGAAGCCGAGCGCGGCCATGTCTCGGGCCTGGCGAGCGTAGCTTTCCGGAGAACCGTCGCCTTGAATGAACCAATAGTTCGCGTAGAGTTGGATACGTTTGCGGTATGCGCCGCCCAGGAGTTCGTATACGGGCAGGCCGGCGCGTTTGCCGAGGATGTCCCAGAGGGCGATGTCGATGGCGGAGATGGCGCTGAGCAGCGGGCCGCCCTGGCCGAGCCAGTTCATGTCGCGGTAGAGGCGGGACCAGGTGTAGTCGATGCGGGTGGGGTCCTCGCCGACGAGGATTTCGCCGACGTGGCGGCAGGCGGCTTCGACGAGCGGGCTGCCGGGCCAATTGGTCGCTTCGCCGATGCCGGTGAGCCCAGTGTCGGTGTAGACCTTGATGAGGGTCCAGTTGTATTTGATGCCTTCGACGAGCCATGTGCGAATTTGAGTGATTTTCATAGGCGGGGCAGGAACCTTCCGGTTGTATCGCAATAGGCGGCGTAGCCAGGTAGCGCGGTGGCGAGTTTGGATTCCTCCTGCGAGGCCTTGATGTGAACGTAGGCGGCGAGTGGAAGCACACCGAGCACGAGCCAGGAGTTGAGAGCGAGTTCGAAGCCAGCGACGAGGAGGAGGTCGCCGGTGTAGATGGGGTGGCGGATGAAGCGATAGACGCCGCGCGCGACGACCTCGTGGCGCTGGCCGACTGCGCCTTGTTCGATATCGGTCCAATTGGAGCCAAGCGTGATGCGGGCTGAAATGGCGAGCGCCAGGCCGGTGGTAAAGAGGACCAAGCCGGTGGCCTGAAGACCGAGACAGTCCGGACAGATGGGGAGGATTTCGGGCAGAAAGAGTTGTGCGAGCAAGCCGCCCAAAACGAACATTTTCGCGATGCGAACAAACAGGGGGCCACGGTTGGGAGCGGCGACGGCTTGCCTGTGCTTGAGATACTCCCAGACGATTTTGTGCGCTGCAAGTCCGGCCAGAAGATAGGCGCGCAACAGCATAGCCTAGGCGTCGAGACGTTCCTCAACAACCTCGTCGCCGTGGCGCACACCGGAAGCGGGCGGGCTGATGTGGCTCAAACGCGCGGCAATGGCGTCGCCGATCATGCCCGTGAGGAGCAGTTGAAGCGCCGAGAGAAACGCGAGGAGGGCGGAAGCGGAGATGTTGGGCTGGCGTTGAAGATCGATCACCATTTTCACGAAGCCATAGACGAGGAAGAGGATGATCAACGGAAGGAAGACGCGCAGCGGGCGGAAGAGCATGACCGTGCGCAGGATGAGCATGAGGAAGGTGTAGGCGTCCCAGGGAACGATTTTCGAGGAACCCTTGCGCGCGCGGTACTCGATGGGGACATAGGCAACCGCGTACTTATCGCAGTGCATGGCAAGGGTGATGGTGGTGGTCCACGAGAACTGGTCGGGGAGGATGGGAAAGTATTGCAGGACGATGTCGCGGCGAAAGGCACGGAGGCCGGAGTTGAGGTCGGGGATGCGCGCCGAGACCATGAAGTTGGCCAGGCGGTTGAGGAACCACTTGGCGGGGCGGCGCATGAGCGGGATATTGGCTCCACTGAGGCGGCGCGCGCCGACGACCATGTCGGCCTGTTCGAGCCGCGTAAGAAGAGCGGGAATGGATTGTGCGGGGTAGGTGCCGTCGCCATCCATGATGACGTTGATGGGATGCGCGGCCGAGGAGATGCCGGTCTTCAGCGCCGCGCCATATCCACGGTTGCTGCGGTGGCGCAGGACGCGCGCCCCGGACTCGAGGGCGACGCGGGCAGTGGAATCGGTGGAGCCGTCGTCGACGACGACGATTTCAAGCGCGCGGCCGGTGGTGGCGAGCGCGGCGCGGATCTCGGCGATGACCTGAGCGATGCCTTCCTGCTCGTTGCAACAGGGGATAACAACGGTGATGGGGGAGTTCATGAGTTAGGACCTGACGAAGTTCAGGAACAACTGGAACTGGCTGAACAACGGGCGGAATTCGCCTTTGGCGAGACGCGCGAGAACGTAGGAGGGCCGGAGGTAATAGCTCAAATACGCGCTCCGCGTCATGGCCTTGAGCTCGGGCAGAGTGAACCGGCCAACGATCGCTTCGGGAAAAAGCGAATCGTCGCTAAAACGGATATTCGGGTCGTCTTTCACCT
>DASRHX010000043.1:0-8009 GCA_035650295.1 Bryobacteraceae bacterium
ATCGACGATGGCCGGCAGGCCGGCGAAATCGCCGGCGCGCATGGCGGCGGTGGGAACCGAAAGCGTGAAGATGCGCGGCGACCGCTCCCGCAGGCCTTCGTATCCGCCGAAGAAGAAGGTGCGATCCTTGATGACCGGTCCGCCCGCGGTGAACCCGAATTCGTTGCGGTTGAACGCCGGGTTCGTGGGAGAGAAGAAGTTCCGCGCCGTGTAGGCCTTGTTGCGGTTGAAATAGAACAGCGTTCCGTGAAAGTCGTTCGTGCCGCTCTTGGTGGCGATGGTCACCGACGCCGCGCCCTCGAACTCCGCTTTCTGGCTGTTGGAGTCCATTTTGAACTCGCTCACGGCGTCGACTGAAGGCAGGGTCGACATGCCGTGCCGGTAGGAGTAGGCGCCCCCGCCGTTGCCGGGGTCGTTGAACGCTACGCCGTCTACGTTGAACGACATTCCGCCCCAATAAGAGCTTCCGGCGACACGCGGGTTCGAAGCGCTATCGGTGGTAACGCCGGCCGAGATGCGGATGAGGCGGTCGAGGAACCGGCCGTTGAGCGGCATGGTCGTGATCTGCTGCGACTGCATGATGTTGCCGATGGTGGCGTTCTCCGTGTTCAAGACCGGCGGCGCCGCGTTCACTTCAATCGCCTGCTGCACCGTGCCCACTTCCAGCGCAAAGTCCTGGCGCAACGAGCGATTGGCGAGAAGGATCAAGCCTTTTGCGGAGGTCGCGCGGAACCCCGGCGCCTCGACGCGAACCGTGTAGGTTCCGCCCGGCAATCCAGGAGCGACAAAATCGCCGTCGCTGTTGGACTGAGTCTTGAACTCAATGTTCGTGCCCTCGTTGACGATGGCGACTGGTGCGCCGGCGACAGCCGCGCCGGTAGCATCCTTGATCGTTCCGACGATGTTACCCGTGACATTCTGGGCAGATCCGGGAATGGCGGTCAGTGTCCAGAGTAGGGAAGCCGCAATGAGGTGAGCAGTTTTCATGGAAGACTCCTGAATCGCTTGAGTATAGACCCAAATCGAGCCGCCGGGAAGTCCCCTCAATTGATGCCGGAGATTCGATGGCATTAGAGGCAGGGAAAACGCGTGCGAATGCTACCTTTTATCTAATGGCGACTCCCAATCCGTTTCATGACCCGTTGCGTTTTGAACGCCAGGTGCGGCCATGCGCCCTGGTCATATTTGGAGCCAACGGCGACCTGACCAAACGCAAGCTTGTGCCCGCACTCTACAGGCTTGCTTTGGAGCGCCGCCTTCCTTCTGGATTCAGCATCATCGGAAATTCACGCACCGAAATGAGCGACGACAGCTTCCGCGAGAAGATGCGCGCAAGCGTCGTTCAGTTCCTGGAGGAAAGCCATTTTGACGAAGATGTTTGGTGCGACTTCGCCGGCGGATTGTTTTACATTCATGGAGACCTGCGCGATCCCGGCTGCTATCAACGCATCGGCGCCAAACTCGACGAAATCGAGCAGCAGAGGATGACCGGCGGCAATGTGCTGTTCTACCTGTCGACGCAGCCGAGCCACTACGAACCGGTGATCGAAGGCCTCGGCGGCGCGGGACTGCAGAACTCCGCCTCCGGCGGCTGGCGGCGGCTGGTAGTGGAAAAGCCGTTCGGCCGCGATCTGGCCAGTTCGCGGGCGCTTGACGCCGCCGTCCACAAAGTCTTTCACGAAGACGCCGTCTACCGAATCGATCACTACCTGGGTAAAGAGACAGTACAGAACATCCTGGCTTTCCGTTTCGGGAATGGCATCTTCGAGCCGTTGTGGGATCGACGTTACGTGAATTTCGTGCAGATCACGGCCGCCGAGTCCATCGGCGTCGAAGGCCGCGGCGCTTATTACGAAGAGGCCGGCGCCCTGCGCGACATGATTCAGAATCACCTGTTGCAGATTCTCGCCACCGTCACCATGGAGCCGCCCACGCTGTTTGAAGCAACCGCCGTACGCGACGAACGCGCAAAACTGCTACGCTCCATCCGCGTGATGAAACACGACGAGGTGACCGCTAACGCCGTTAAGGGACAATATGGTCCTGGCAACGTCGGCGGGCAATCGCTTCCCGGCTTCCGGGAAGAAGAGGGCGTCAAACCGGATTCGCCAACCGACACCTACGCCGCGGTCACCTTTTCCATCGAGAATTGGCGTTGGGCCGGTGTACCGTTCTATGTCCGCAGCGGCAAGCGGCTGGCCAAGCGTGTCACAGACATCGCAATTCAGTTCAATGCCGCGCCCCACCGGGTGTTCAGCGGCATCGCCAACGGCGCCGGTCCGGCCGACCTCTCGCCGAACCTGCTCATCCTGCGCGTGCAGCCGGAAGAAGGCATTTCTCTGCGCTTCCTTTCCAAGCAACCCGGCAGCGGCATGAAGCTACGGCCGGTTTCGATGGACTTCAAATATGGGTCGAGTTTCGGCATGCGCTCGCCGACGGCATACGAAACGCTGCTTGTCGATGCGCTCACCGGCGATGCCACGCTGTATTCGCGGCAGGACATGGTGGAGGCAAGCTGGCAGGCCGTGCAGCCGATTCTCGAAGTCTGGCAGAACACGAAGTTCGACTTTCCCAACTATGCCGCGGGCACCTGGGGACCGGCCTCGAGCGACGAGATGCTGGCCCGGCGCGGCCACACCTGGAGGGTCCCTTAAATGGCCGCGGAGATTCGTCCGGAGAAAATCCTCAAAGAGCTCGACGAACTATGGGTTGGGCTAGGCAAGGAGTCCGAAGGCTCGGGCGTGTTGCGCGCGTGCGCAATCACACTCGTGGTCATTACCCGCGACGAAGAGGGCGATGCCGTCGGCGAGACGCTCGCCAAGCTGATGCGCGAACACCCCAGCCGCCTTGTCGTATTGCGCGTGAAGCCGGGCGAAGAGGCGTCGCTCAGTGAACGTGTGTTCGCACAGTGTTGGATTCCGTTTGGCGGGCGCCAGCAGATTTGTTGCGAGCAGATTGAAATCACCACTACGGAAGCGGGACTCAAGGACGTGCCGGCCGTGGTACGCGCATTGGAAGCGCCCGACCTGCCGGTGGTCATATGGACGCGTGTGCCCGGAATACTGCTGCGTGAAGCCTGTGCCGGGCTGCTGGAACTGGCGGACAAGGTGATTGTCGATTCGCAAGGCTGGGCGCAAACACGCGAGAAGATTCAAGCGATCCGCCGTGGGAGCGCGCGCCGCCTCGTGGCCGACCTGGAATGGACGCGCCTCACCCGCTGGCGCCAGATGCTGGCTCAGGAGTTCGATAACCCGGCGTACTTGAGCCGCCTCGATGAGCTTGAAACGGCGACGGTGGCCTACGACGGCGCCTTCGTTCCGATGCGTGCGCTTTACATGGGCGGCTGGTTACGATCGGTTTTGGGGCCGAAAGTCGCCATCACTGTGCGCAAAGCCGGAGAAGCCGCGACGCCGCGCCTGCACACGCTCACGCTGCACGGTGGAAGCCTGCACTTTCAGATGAATGTAGAGCCGACCCGCGCCTCGGAGATGAGGATGTGTAACCAAAAGGCCCATCCCGTGATGCCCGCGCTCGACGAATACGAATTGATGCGCGAGGAACTTAGTGTTACCGCCCGTGACTCAGCCTTCGAAAACTCGCTACCCTACGCGGAGGAGAATGCGCAGTGAAGGGACACTACTGGGTGTATATCGACGCGGCCACCGCCGCCGCGGCCGCCGCGACGCATATTGCCGAACGCCTCGACGAGGCTGTCCGCGACCGGGGACGCGCGACACTCGCTGTTAGCGGAGGAAATAGTCCGAAATTGCTGTTCCGCGAGCTTATCAAGACCGGCGTCGACTGGACGCACGTGCGCCTTTTCTGGGTCGACGAGCGCGCCGTTCCGCCGGGCCACGAACAATCGAACTATTCAATGGCGCTCGAACACCTGATTACTCCAGCGGGCATTCCCGAAAGCAACGTCGTCCGCATGGAGGGAGAACTTGCCCCGTCCGAGGCCGCCGCTCGCTACGAACGTGCCCTTCGCGAGCGTTTCCCGGGCGCTGCCGTTCCCGTCTTCGACGTGATCCATCTCGGAATGGGGCCCGATGGCCACACGGCCAGTCTGTTTCCCGGCGAACCCCTGATCCAGGAACGGAAAAAGCTTGTTGCCGCCGTGCACGTGGATAAGCTGGATGCCGATCGCATCACGTTGCTTCCGCCCCTGCTCCACCTGGCGCGCTGCGTCATTGTGTTTGCCCCCGGCGCCGACAAGGCTCCTGTACTCAGGAAGGTATTCGAAGGTGCGCGCGATCCTTTGAAAGTACCGGTTCAATTGCTCGACGTGCGCACCGCGGAAACCACCTGGTTTCTCGACGAAGATGCGGCGTCGGAGCTGTCGCCGCAATCCTAACCCGCATGTTAGGGAGCCTGACGGCGAATCAGAGTTGCCGAGCCCGAACTCAATCCCATCTCGGGGCCCGGCTCCGTGGTAAACCACGACACTTGCAGTTGTTGGTCGCCAATTTTATTCAGCCGTACCTCGCCACGCGACCCGCCGTTGCCCGTCCAAGTGAACGTGACAGGAGTGGACCCGGTGGCACCGCCCTCAAACTGAAACCGTACCTCTGGCGAAATGGGCCGGTCGGCCACTTGATAGCGCGCCGCATAGCGCCCGCGCAGAACGCCGTTCACCTCGCGCAGCGTCAGCTCGATGAACTCCGGTGGATAGTAGTTGCGGCTTCGTGATGTCTGCGCCGGCTTCAAGTACACCCAAAGACCATCGAGAGTTGGCTTGGCAAGGGCCGGTAGCGTGGCCGCCGCCAGAGCTGGAAAATCCGGCGGTGGAGGAAACAACTCGGGCTCGGCTCGCGGAATGTCCGGCGGAGCGATGAGCGCCGGATGCCTCGCAGGCGCGCGTGGAGTATCGATTCCAGTCCGCGCCGCTGTCTTACGTGGCGAACGTTCGGATGTTGGTCTCGGTTCGCGCCGCTTCACCGCCACTGGCTTCTGAAGAGCCCCTTGAGGAGCCGCCGGGGGCATGGGCGCGAAAACCGTGCGCGCTTTCGGTGAACCAGTTCCCAATACCAAATAAATGATCGCGAGGCCCGCCGCTGTCCCGCCGATCCACAGTAGATTGCGCCGAAGCCAGGCCGTGTTGGCTCGTTTGGTGAACCAGGTCTGGAGAATTGCGATGAGCGGCGTTCTGGCACCTGGCGTGACGGTGGAAAGAAGTCTGGCAGCCAGCGCCAGTTCGCGATCGTAGGCTGCACGATGGGCAGGATCGCTCAGGATCGCAAAGGCGGCATTGATCCGCTTCAGTGTGTTCTCGGCGAGCCGCCGCGTGTACTCATCCGTGATGCGGTCAGGATGCAGCAAACGCGCCAGTGCCCGATGAGCCTGACGGATCTCCTCCGGCGTGGCCGCGCTTGTCACGCCGAGATCGTCGTAGAGTGACAAATCCGGGTCTTCCTGCGGAGTGTAGTGGGAGTTGGCGAGCAGAATTCGCCGCATTTTTCCTTCTTCCCGCTGGGTGCGGAGCAGTGCGTCGAGCCGCCGCGCCACTACATGCGACTTCTGGGGCGCCCATGCAGTGTCCCTCCGTTCTCCACCTACCTTGATGGGAATCGGTGGCACCTGAGGCGGAATCTGTTCACGTAGCCGCCGTAATTGAAGTGCCCGCTCGGCGTCTGGGGACGGGTTCGTAGGCGGAACCTTCCAGTCATTTAGATAGAAACGTCTGGGCATGAACCTTCTGTGGAGGAGAGTACAAGCGACACGTGCCTCACCACGCGGCGCCCGCTCTAAGCCATTGAGGATGAAATGAAGATCGGCGCGGGCAGATTTGTGATCGGAGGTTTGGGCGGCCAGATCTGCCGGATGGATTACCGCCGCACCAGCACTTCCCGCAATGCGTCGCGGGTGAGGAAGAATTTGACGCTGGAGCACGGTTGGAAGAGTTGTTCGATGCCGCGGTTGTTGAAGGGGTGGACGAGGCGGCGGTGGGATTTGGTAGAGACCTGGATTTCGCCGGTGCCTCGGATGCGGTAGGAGTAGAAAGGCGCATTGGTATCGCGGGCGTCGGCGTGGAAGCAGGCGAGCATGACTCCGCCGGGGCGCACGATGTTCAAGAGGCGGAACATGATGGGGTCGAGCAGGGGTTTCGTCAGGTACTCGAAGTTGTCCCAGATGAGCGCGGCATCGAAGTGGCCCTGAGGAAACGCGAGGACTTGTTCAAAAAACTCGTGCTGGCGGGCGGCGGAGATGTGGGTGATGGCAGGGTCGCCTTCGCCGAAGATGGAGTCGACAGTGCGGAGAAGATCCTCGGAGTAGAGGCGGTGACCGAGCGAGGTGAGGAAAGTGATGTTGTCCTGGTTCACTTCACCGAGGTCGAGGATTTGGAGGTTTTGGTGATCGCGCAAGATGTGGAGCATTTGCTCGAAGGCGTGGGAGTGGCGGGTGATTTCGCGCGGTACGGACTTGGACACGAGCGTGGGCGCCCCGGATGCAGGCGCAGGAAGGGCAGAGACCGGGCTGGGCTCGGCGGGTGGGGAATCAGAAAATAACGCCCGCAGGCGATCCTTCCACAACGCGGTCTCCGAATCCGCGCGGCTTAGCGCTTGGCTTCGCCGGCGGTGGCGGTGGCTGTGGCGGGTTGAGCGGCCGGTGCTACGGCGGCGGATTGTGGGGGCCGTGCGGCGGGTTTGACCTCAGGTTTGGAGATGTCGATAGAGCCTTTGAAGTACGCCCCATCCTCGATCACAATGCGGGTGGTGCGAATGTCTCCGACAAGTTTGGCATCCTTGCGGATGTCGATCTTGTCGCCGGCTTCGACGTTGCCATGGACGGTGCCGAGGATGACGATTTCGCGTGCCTTGACACCGGCTTGAACGCGGCCGTTGGGTCCCACAGTGAGTTTGGATTCCTGCATTTCGACGGAGCCTTCGACTTCGCCGTCAATATAGAGATCTTCGCGGGAAAATAGCTGGCCTTTGACGACCACACTCTTACCAATGGATGCGGTGCGTTCGCCGAAGCCGATCTCGGCGCCGCGGGCGGGCATAGTAGACATGGGGATTCCTTCGCGGGCGAGGTCGCTCGACAGGGGCGGTTGAGAGCTGGGCCTGGGTAGCGATTCCTCTTCTCTTCTGCGGTTCCACATATGAGGAGAACCTCCCGTTGAGATGGTGCGACTGCTCCCTCCCGGCAGTAGCGGACCAGCCGCTTAGGCGGCTGGAGTTCCTATCGTAGCGGGGGGAGGTGGAATATGCAAACTGGGGACGATGAATACAGCTGAGTGGTGATCACGATGGTTCACCGGCTGTGCGCCGCTTGAGCATGACGGCACCGAACCATAACGTGAGGAGTGCCGCAACAGCGCACGACGTGAGCACATCGCCAAGGTAGTGGTCATTCACCGCGACTCTTGCGATTGATACCAGCACGGGGAGCACAAACATTGCCAAACGGTATTGCGGGAAGAGTACCGCCAGCGGGAAGAAGAGGCTCCAGAAGTGAACTGCGTGGCCCGATGGGAATGAGTTCCCGATGGGCGCGAACCATTGGTCATGCCAGTCCCCGGCCGCGAGAGCCTCGAATGGACGGAGGCGCGAAAACGGTGGCTTCAGGATACCGACCAAGAAGCGGGCCGTGAGGTGCGTCAACCCCACAAACAAGAGTGGCCGTGAGAATCGGCGAGCGGCTGGCGATAGTTTTGTCAGGAGGCCGGCAGCGACGATGAGCACTCCATACAGATACGGCGAAATGCGGAAGGCAAACACCACTTCGCACAGTCGAACAAAAGAGTTGAATGGCCCCTTGTCGCCCGGCGAGAGGGATGACAGCGCAACGGCTAACCGCCCGTCGACGGCGACGATGCATAAGACGGCGAGTACGGCGGATGCGGCGGCAGAGAGCAACAGAAAGCGGCGGTGATTGGTGGACAAAGCAAAGCCTCGAAACGCACCATACGAAGTACCGCGACGGATTGTTCCGCAGTTAAGCCAGCGGCGCACGCAAATCCGGAAGACGGTGTGCGACACTCAACCTCATGAGCGACACGGTTCACC
>DASRHX010000044.1:0-2523 GCA_035650295.1 Bryobacteraceae bacterium
GGATAGCTCTGGCTGCCGGCGCGCGGGTAGCGCTGCGGCGTGTCGAGCATCGAGCGCGTCTGGTTGTCGTAGAGGGGCAGGGACCAGAACTTCTCCGCGGGGACCTTTGGCGGGAGTGTCATCTTGTAGGTCTTGCTCCCATCGAAGTATTCGCCGTTGGCATCCACAAACGCGCCGAGATACTGCGAGCCGATGCCCGTCAGCCGCATGATCATCGCGGGGGTGATGCCGGTGGCGTAGAAGAACATCGCCGTGCGCGAGTTGAGGGTGCGCGCGCCAGTGGGCGGGTTCACTGTGAGGGTGCCGTCCGCTCTGACTTCCGGCGGCGGCGTTTCAAAGTTGTAACCGCCGGCGAAGAGCATGTTCATCCAGGCGGAGTTGGGATAGTAATACCACCCCTCGGATGGGCGCGAACGCCAGTTGAGGGTTCGTCCCGTGGCGGTTCCGATGGCCGCCGCATCGGTCAGGATCTTCTTCATCCGCGCATCGGGCTTGAACGGCTTGCCCTTCACGATGCCCACGGCGGCCAGCGACCCCATGATCTCCGGATCGAGGGCCTCCGCCGGCTCCTTCTGGACCAGATCATTGATCATTTCGAAGTAGCTGAAGTCGTTGGGCGGAATGGTGCTCATCACCTTGCCGGTGCCTTCGGTGAACTGCACCGGCGCCTGGGGCCGCAGAAAGGCCCAGTCCAGTTTGTGGTCCGGGGTGCGCAGCAGCGTGGCGTCGCCTGCCAGTGCCGAGGCAATACTGGTGCCGTAGCCGCCCGGGACATACGGGTAGACCTTGAGCGTCTTCTTGATCAGTGCCACGGCAGGCTTGGGGTCATTGTTCTCCAGGAATGACCGGCCTAACATCGTCGCCCGGGTCGTGCGCAGCTTGTTCACGAAGTACCCGCTCTGGGGCAGTTCGCCTTTGTAGCCAGGAGGCACCAGCAGGTACCGCCCGCCCTCGCCTCGGTCGGGACCGGGCAGGCCGAAGTCGATCACCCAGCGGAACCAGATGTCGTCGATGACGCCGAGCGACAACGGCGGCGTCTCGACCACCAGCGGCCCCTCGGTGACATTCAGGTTGACCCAGAAATACACCGTGTCCGCATTCGCGGTCAGGAACAGGGACTTTGCATCCATCAGTTCCGACCAGATCAGGGCCGTGTTGTCCGGGACGCCGGCATCCTCGAAGCCCTTGAAGAGGGCCGCCACCGAAGCGCCCTGGTAGGCATTCACGAACGCCTCGACGCCGTGCATTAGGTCGAGGTAGTCGTAGGTCTTCGCCACGGTCTCTTTGCTCGGTGCGCCGTCCTTGTATTGCAGCGTGCCGATGCTCGACTCAACCTTGTCCGGCGTCGTGATCGACGCCGGGATCTGCGCGACGGCGGACAGCGGGAGCGCCGCACCCAGCGCGACACTTAGCGAGATGATGATCAGTTTTGTTTTCATGGTCATTCCCAAGTTGGTTGTTGGTACGAATCACATCGCCTTCTTGATCTCCGGCGGCCGCCATTCGCCGCTTAAGACGGAGGCTTCGGGCCAATAGAGGCGCAGGATCAACGAGAAGTTGCCAGCGGGAGCCGGAATCCAGTTCGCTTCGTTCTCTGCGCCCGGCGACTTCGCGCCCAGGTAGAGCGTCAGCGAGCCGTCGGGGGCGTATTTCAGCGTCTTGTTCTTGGTCCCGAGCGAGAAGCGGTTGAGCGGATTGGGGAAGAAGAACTTTTCTTCGTTGTATAACGTCAACGACCAGAACCCTTTGACCGGCGGGACTTGTCCTTTGGCGAACGTGACGGTGTATGAGTTATTTCCGTCGAGCGGTTTCCCCTCGCTGTCGAGCTGGCGCAAGTTGTATTGCGTTTCCGCCGACGTGTTCTGGTACATGCTCGATATGCTGATGGCGGTGCGGTTCAGATAGTCGGTTCCCCACTCCGCGGCATTCGCCGGCACGGTCCAGCCGTTACCCACCGACCGTCCGTTGTATTGGAACTGAAAGAGCGGCCCGACGAGTTCTTTGTCGGCGGCAGCGAACGATTCGACCAGCGCCTTCTTTGTCTCCGGATTTTTTTCGGCGGCGTCCCACACGGACGCGATCCAGCGATAGAGCGCTTCCTCGCCGGGCAGCGGCGGCACCTCTTTCATGACGACGGGTAGCTCTTCGTAGTAGGTTGCGGGCTTCACCCACTTGCTTTCGCCCTTCGCCGCATGGGGCGACTGCGGTGGAACCGGGAAATGTGGCGACTTGCTGTAATCCTTCGTCTTCATCTTGCTGTCAAACTGGCTGAGGGGATACATCACGACCTGACTGATGAGCGGCTGAACCGCGGCGGTATCTTCGGGTGTCGAATCCTTGAAGATGCGTGGGACGAAGAACACAAGATCCGTGGACGAACGGATCGTCGCGGTGATGCCCTTGGGAATTTCACCTTTCCAATGCGGCCCGACGATTCTGTAGAAGCCGGGCTTCGTGCCGTACTGCTTGCCGATCCGGCCGATCTCATCGGTGCGCTGGTCGTACATCGCGAAGACGTAGAAG
>DASRHX010000045.1:0-6168 GCA_035650295.1 Bryobacteraceae bacterium
AGCACCGAACTTCCCCAGAGTTCCTCAACATCCGCCAACAGATCGGCGGGAAGTAATTCGCGGAAGAGCCCCGTCTGGTACGGAGCACGCCACACGTCGTCCAGATTGATCAGACCTCCTTCTTCCACGAGGCCCCACAAGGGGCGCATTCCCGGCTCTTGGCGAGCGTGAATCTCGTCAAACAACTTCCAGTAGCGAGCTAGTACAGACACTCTGCGATGGACAGGAGATGACCCTCCGGAGTTGGCCCAGTAAGACTTCAGTATCCGCTGGACCTCGTCCGCCGCAATTCCGGTGCGCGCCGCTGCCTCCAACACCTTCTGTTCGCCTCCGACATAGAGGCGCGGTTCTGGAAGCGCTGTTGAGATCTTCTCGTCCGGGTGCGGTGCTTCACCGACGTAGTCAAGCCATGCCAACCAGTCCCCGCCAAAGAAACCAGCAAGAATAGGAGCCAACTGCTTTGTGATGACCTGGCGCCGCTGGGCGCGGCCATCCTTGGCCTTGGCGTAGTACTTTTGGAGCAGTGCCTTGATGCGCAGGGCGCGGTATCTGCTTCCGATGCCAACATCTACCTGCGCTACAAGTGCATCCATCAGCCGTTGCTTCGCGCCAACTTGCTGGTCCGGGGCAAGCTTGGACCACCCAGAACCAAAATGCATCTTCGACAGCGCCGTGGCAACGTTAAGGTTCAATGCCGCGTAAGTCTCATCCACCGCACGCCATTCTTCCAGCGCCGTTTCTCTCTCTGCGATTCCTGTGGAGGGGCCACGAATGTCAAACGGTCGGAACAGTTCCGAGAAGAACGGCTCCAGCAGACCCCACACAAGCACGGCGTCCGCAGACTTTGCCAATGCGGTCCGTCCGCACTCCTCAAGCGCAATCCCCATGGCGTGACGAGGATAGTTCCGTAGTTGGCTCGGGAAATTCAGAACCCCAAACCCGATGCTTGCCTGCTCAGGCAGAAACCAAGCGCCGCGCGCCTGCTGCTGCGCAAGGCTGAATGTGTCGTTGAGGACTTGCCGCTCTGCCCCCGACAGTTTCGCCAGTTCCAAGACGGCGTGCTTCCCATCCTTTCGCGAGTTGACCACGCGCTCTCCATTAAGGGCGCGCACGACCAACCGCCCGACTAGCTCGTCGACCTTCTTAAACCGCGCCGCTTGGCCCTCGGCTTCCTCCATCTTTAGAAGCTCCGTTGGTCCCGCCACAGCAAGCGCTCTTTGTCCGAAGGACAAAACGTCACTCACTCATGTGCCTCATGAGTTCAAGATACTGTTCAAAGCTCACCGGGTTCGCGGTGCTCTGAGCGTAGTCCGCGTAGCGCTGCGCGAGCGCTTCCCGTTCGCGCTCTTGCCGCCGCTGTTCCACACGGACGTCGTCGTGAACAATCCGCTCCTGCATGGCACCGCGCTCGAACAGGATGAACGCCTCGGGGCGCTCCGCGGTCGCATTCCCCCCAGTGCCGGGAAGTGCACTGGTCGGGTTTGAGGCGCGCCAACTTTCCGGGATTTGATGCACGGTGAGAGGATCCATGTCGTTCTCGCGGTAGATGGTGTCAATGTGATCATCTAGCCCCAGTTCCGCGTGGTAAACGACGTCGAGAAATTGTTGGTTTGGGCCGACGCGCCCAGCGAGAGATGGATGCGAGATGACGCGAATGCCGCGGCCTATGAACTGGTAGAATTCGCTGAAGCTTCCGTAGGGGCGCATGGGCACGACGATCGTAATGGGAGGAAAGTCATAGCCCTGTCCAAGCATCTTCAACTGCACAATGCCGCGGAGATCTCCGGAATCCTGTTCGTAGCGCTCTCGGATGGACCGGATGCGGCCCTCGGTCATGGAATGATGCAGGTACGCGCACGGGATGCCATGTTCTTCGGCGATCTGGGCAATCTGTTCGGCGTGGCGTTCACCGAGCGCCGAAAACAGTACGCGAGGTTTCA
This sequence comes from Bryobacteraceae bacterium, assembly GCA_035650295.1. Lineage (GTDB taxonomy): Bacteria > Acidobacteriota > Terriglobia > Bryobacterales > Bryobacteraceae > JAFLBB01. Next base: position 1,941 of record DASRHX010000045.1, read on the forward strand.
CCGGATAAAGAAGCTCGCTTTGCGCATCCAGTGCCAGTTTCACGCTGGTCATGATCTGCCGAATTGGCGCGTGTGACTTTGCGGTAATGTTCGCGAGCTTTCTCTCGTCGTGGATCAACTCTAGAATCGCGGACCTGCCGACGATCTCCTGCCTGCTGCCATCGGGCCACACCATCTCATAGGTCGTTTGCTCGGGCGTCGGTGCAAAGCGTTGGACGCGGAGGTTTTTGGCGTTGCCATCAGCGATAGAGTCAATGAGGCGGTAGCGATAGACGATGTCCGCGTCTATGGGCCTGCCATCAAGACGCTGGAAGCACGCAGACATGAGCAGCGTTCGCGCGCCAGCGAAGTGGCGGAACGCTCGCTGATAGGACTCCGAGGCCGCGATGTGGGCCTCGTCGATAACGATGAAGTCGACATCTTCAGCCTTCAGCTTCCCAAGAATGTCGTCGGGCTCAGTACCGGTGCCAAGGGAATGAAAATTCGTGACGATGATGTCAGCGACGAGCAACTGATCGCGCGTGACATTCTTAATGGGCTTGTCGCCGTCACGGTCGAGGGTCTTAACGGTCGGCGGTTTGCAACCCGGGATGAGCGCCCCACCCGGTAATGTGTAGAGAGCGTTGCCCGCGGTCTCATGGTCAAATGCCTTGTCAAACGTGCCGCGGATGACGCTTCCTGGGGTCACCACCAACGCACGCCGACGGGCGAACGCGAGACACGAGGCAACTCCGAGTGCGGTTTTCCCGGCGCCGACGGACATAATACAGGCGGCTCTCGTCCCACCGCCTCGGTAGTAGTTGGCGAGCGCACCAAGCGCTTCCGTTTGGCAAGCGCGCAGTGTGTGCCGGTTGATCTTGTCCCGCACAGTGTCGAAGTAGGACGTCACCATCCGTGGACTCCCTTGAAATACAGGAGACGGGGAAAGACTTCGGAACGGGTCGGGCTCCATGGAAGGGCGCTCGACCACGGGGTTGTCGACGACGAAGCTGGCGAGACGTTCATCAAGTAGTAGGAGCGTCTGCAACTGCGAGACGCACCTTGCAGTGTCCGTCCGGATGGAGTCGTATGAGAACCGCACCACCACCCATCCGCTCGCTTGGATGTCATTCTGTCTGAGGCGGTCGTAACTAAAGGCGTCCCGACGTCCGTGGAACTCAAAGCCATCCAACTCAATGGCGTAGCGACGGCTTTCCCCGGCGATCTCGTAGTCAAGCAGGTACCGCCGGCCGGCATGCACCACCTCCTTCTGTGGGGTGACGAAAGGGGCGATTTCTGACGTGACGGCAGGTTCCAGCACCCACCGGAGAAACGCAAACTCCAGGAACGAATTGGCACTGAGCAATTCATGGAGAGGCATTGGTTGCATCTTCGGCCACGACGCGGGCGAGACGCAGGTGCAGTTCCTCCGCGCCAAGCCCTTCTTGTTTGAAGCGCGCACCCCGCTCCGCGACTTCTAACGCCTCTTTGAGAAATCCCTCCTGGCTGTAAAGGCCCACGAGGTAGGCAAACGCCAAAATGCGGAAGTAACGCGTCTCGCCTCCGTTCTCGAATTCTACGGCGCTGGGGCACGCTTCGAGGAGGCGAATATTGAGCCAGCAGAGGCGCTCTATTTCCGCGTACACCGCCGGGTCGTCACGCCGCTGCCGATGCAAGCTCTCCACACACCCCTGCAGGGCGAAGTGATAGTCAGCGGGCTCTCCCGGCAGTTCGAGCACTTCGGCGAGATGCTTCAGCGCGGCAGCCACGCTCGTCTCGCGCGGAGAGGCGGCGGTGTGTTCTTTTGCCGGCGATTGGCTTCCGCCGCCCGCCCACGACAGCGACTCATGCTTTTTACCGTCGAGCGAAAACGCCCTGACCTCTGGCACGAGATCATTGCCCTTGAGCTTCTTTCTGTTGACGCCGACGGCCGGCGCGTAGCCAACACCTGGCACATCTGCCAGTCTTCGGTACCAAGTGACCATGACGCTCCCCCTGGTGTCGCTGAATATTCTACGCCGCCTACGTCGCGTTTGCCATCCATCCCCCCCAGCTCTCCCCCAGCCCCCTTTTCCCGGCCGCTCCGCCCGCTCCACCCCTGGCGGTCTCCTACCCTACCCCATCCTGCGGCACGGGGCCAGCCCCAGCGGGAGCCGCGCCGCGCTGCCCCAGCCCGTGCTCCGGTGCGCTCCGCAGGGTGCTGTCGCCCGGCGCGCGGCGTGCGTGTATACCCCGGGCGAGGCGTGGGCGCTGCCAAGGCGCCAGCGCAAAAACACGACACGTACAGGTTTTGCCGTCCCCACACTGCTCTCCCTCTGAGAGCTTTAGGAAAGCCAGCTTCTCCTCCCATATTCCCCCAGCCGCCTTTCCCGAGGCCTGCTCCCCAGCACATCTCTGACAGCCTTACCTTATCCCATTCGGCGGCGTATGGCCAGACCGCACTGTGCCGCTCTACACCCTGCGCCGGAGCACGCCGGCAGGGCTAAGAAATGAGATGTAAACAGGCGTACCGCGCCTCTTAGCCCGGCCCGTACTGCGGTGGTGTCCCACCAATAGGGGAGGCACAGAGTGCCGCATTACTGCGAACGTTGTGGTGACAAGGGAAAAGTCCGTTGGCGATACCATGCCGTGATGGCGTCAAGATCCCATCTGTCCGCTTCAATGGCTAGTGCCAACTCGACTGTGTCGTTGACGGTCGTACGGAGTTCCATACCATTGAGGTGCAGGAAATGGTCAACCAGGATAGTTGCCGTGCGCTTGTTGCCACCGAGCCAGGGATGGTTTTTGATCAATCCGAAGCATAGTGTGGCTGCTTGGCGAATGAGGTCCGCGCCCTCAAAAGTCGCGGCGTGGCGAGGGCGAGCCAAAGCTGATTCCACAAGCGTACGATCAAAGACGCCAAAATGGGTCTCCCCTAGAGCGGTTCTCACTCGAATGTACGGTATCCACAGACCACTATCGGGCTACCACTGAGGCTGGCTGGCATGAACCCGTACACTGGTATGCAAACCGCTCTAGGCGGCGCATAAGCATGACATGGAGCATGACGGCTTCTGGGTAGGTGAGATAGTGGACTGCGCCAGGAGAGGACTCAGTCGCCAAGCCGTTTCAACTCCTCGAACGTCTCCTGGTACTTGTCATACAGGCGCTCGAAGTCTTTTTGGAGTTCGGTAGAGGGAGGAGGAAGGATTTCAATGTCCAGCCTCCCCTCTTTGGGGAAGAGGATCGCGAGGGAACCTGGTGCGACATTTAGAAGGGAGGCCATCTCTGGCGGAATGTCCATGACCCAACCCAGCTCAGTTTTACGTGGAGTGATTGCCCCTGCCATTTCTGCGTTCCTTTTGTTGTACATACCTTACATGCGCTCTCTCAAGCCGAGGTGTGTGAGTGGACACCAGTGACCGCTACGGTGCAAACACTAGACGCCTTCAGAACCATCCTTCATACAACCGATTCCCAAGCGGGCCCCCTCACCATGTGCAGCGTTTACACCTTGTTCTGAGGCGCTCCCAAGGGGTTGCCGCACCACGCTGGGGGGTCCGTTGGGGTATGCTCGAGAGGCGCCAGCGCAAAGGAGCCGTTGGTTTCTCCTACAATCCAGCGTATAGTAATCCGCGTTGATCCGCGTTCATCCGCGATCCTCTTCGAGCCACCACGGATACACCGGTTCGTCGTCAATCACGACTTTAAGTCCATCATAAGGCCGCAGCCGCTCGACCATCTCCTCAGCAATGGCCTTTTTGGCTACCGTATCCACCACGATCTGGGTGTCCGGTAGGGCTATGAGGATACGTCGTTCTAACATCTCCTCCCACGTCATACCTTGTCCTCTTGCCGGCAGCTCTCAACCAGACCGTGGCTGAGAGCTGCGCATCAACGTTATTTGTACATCGTTTGATTCATCGTGCCGCTGCTATAAATATCAGGATCGAGAATGACATTCACGCAGGACGGCTTGCCCGAGGCGCGGGCGCGCTCCATGGCTGGACGAATGTCCTGGGGCTGCGTGACCAGCTCACCGTACCCACCCCATGGCCTCGACGATCACGTCGTAGCGCGTGGGGCTGAGCTTGTTGGCTACATCGCCACGCTTCTGGCCGTACTTCGACAGCTGGCCAAAGCGGCTCTGGTTCCAGCCGGCGTTATTGCCGACGACGCTCACGAAAGGCAGGCCAAAGCGCACAGCCGTATCGATATCAAAACCAGTGAGACCAAAAGCCCCGTCGCCAAACAGGACAAAAATCTCCTT
>DASRHX010000046.1:0-2262 GCA_035650295.1 Bryobacteraceae bacterium
ATTCGCTCATGAGCGCAGGCGGTTCCGATGTCATCATTATCGGCGCGGGAATCGTGGGAGCGGCGCTGGCCGACCGCCTAAGCGCGGAACGGCTGCGCGTGACGGTATTGGAAGCATCGCATGTGGGCGGTGGAGCAACCGCGGCGGGGATGGGCCACATCGTCGTGATGGACGATTCTGACGCGCAGTTTGCACTGACCTCACTGTCGCGCCGCCTGTGGATGGAGTACGCGGACAAGTTGCCGGCAAGCGGCGAGTATCACGCGCGCGGCACGCTGTGGATAGCAAGCGACGATGAGGAATTGGAGACGGTCTTCGCCAAGCTGGCCTATTACAAGGGAAGGGGCATCGACGCCGATACGCTGACAGCGGACGAGTTGGCGCGGAAAGAACCGAATCTTCGACGAGGTCTTGCTGGCGCGTTACTCGTGAAGGACGACAGCGTGATCTACCCGCCGAGCGTTGCGCGTTTTCTGCTCGAACGCGCGCAGGAGCGGGGCGCTATTTTCATGCAGCCGGCGGAGGTGGCGCACGCAACGGGAACAACTGTCACCTTAGCCACCGGAACACGCCTCCACGCGGGCGACGTGATTCACGCCGCCGGAACGGGAACGAAGCACCTGCCTATCGAAATACCAATCGTCCCGCGCAAAGGGCACCTTGCCATCACGGATCGCTATCCGGATTTTCTCCACCACCAACTTGTCGAACTGGGCTATTTGAAGTCCGCCCATGGACATGATGCGGAGTCGGTGGCATTTAACTTACAACCGCGAGCAACGGGCCAGATTCTGATTGGTTCCTCGCGGCAGTATGGAGTTACCGACCCGGCGGTGGAGCCGCGCATTCTTTCGCGAATGCTGCAGCGCGCCCTCGATTACGTGCCGGGACTGGCGGGACTCTCCGTAATTCGCACATGGACCGGATTCCGCAGCGCGACGCCCGACGGGCTGCCCTTGATTGGACCCGTGGATTCGCATCCTGGCCTGTGGCTCGCGACGGGGCACGAAGGTCTGGGGATCACGACGTCGCTCGGAACAGCGCAGATTCTGGCGGACCAGATTCTCGAGCGCGAAGCTGAAATTCCGATCGAACCTTATCTGCCTGGGCGATTCGCTCACTTACACGCACATGTCTGAATCGGTCACCATCGTGATTAACGGCAGGCCGCAGCATGTGGCCGCCGGAACTACGGCAGCGGCAGCAGTGCTTATCGCGGGCCTGCCTTCACGGCGTTCCGTGAGCGGAGAGGCACGCGCGCCCGTATGTGGAATGGGTGTCTGCATGGAGTGCCGGCTGACCATTGATGGGCGGCCTCATGTACGCTCGTGCCAGGTTGCATGCCGCGATGGCATGGAGATCGCGACCGATGCCTGATCATGCGCCAATTCTGATTGTGGGTGCGGGTCCGGCGGGAATCGCGGCTGCTTGCGCCGCTGTCGAGTCGGGCGTACCGGTGACGATCGTCGACGACAACTCACACGCAGGCGGCCAAATCTGGAGAGGCGCGATGCCAGCGTCATGGCAGGCGAGGTTGTCGCGCGCCGCTCCTCGCGTGCTCGCCAATGCGCGTGCGATCGGTTTCACGTCATCGAAGACATTATTGGTAGAGCAGGAGAACAAACCCGTCGAGTTGTCATTTGACCGGTTGATCCTAGCGGCAGGTGCCCGCGAGCGCCTCCTTCCCTTCCCCGGCTGGACGCTGCCCGGCGTAGCCGGTGTGGGCGGGCTGCAGGCGCTGGTGAAGTCGGGCTTGCCAATCGCAGGAAAGCGCGTGGCGGTTGCCGGTAGCGGACCTCTTTTAGCGGCGGCGGCCGCGTCGCTTGTGAAGGCGGGAGCAAGGGTATTGTTCATTGCCGAGCAGGCGAAGTGGTCCAGGCTGCTTACGTTTGGTGCCTCCGCCGCGCGATCAGGAGCGAAGGTCCGGCAGGCGTTCGATATTGCACGCGCGATCGGGCACATTCCCTACCGCACAAGTTCGTGGCCCATTTCGGCGGCACGCGCGGGCGAGACGCTTTCGGTGACGCTGAGCTTCAATGGCGCGCAACGCACCTTCGCCTGCGATTACTTCGCCTGCGCCTTCGGCCTGGTACCGAACACGGAATTAGCGCAACTTGCGGGATGCGCGCTACGCGAAGGCTTTGTGGAAACTGATGACTATCAGAGGACCTCGGTGGCCTCTCTTTATTGCGCGGGAGAGCCGACTGGGATTGGCGGCGTTGACGGGGCGCTTGTGGAGGGATTGGTGGCGGGCTACCACGC
>DASRHX010000047.1:0-3087 GCA_035650295.1 Bryobacteraceae bacterium
AGGCGCGATGAGCGTACTGGTGAACGCGGCCCCGGCCCCATACCAGCCCATCACGGCGGGCGTCGACAGCCGCGACAACATGTTTGCATCCATGTAGGGCTGGAAGGCAACCGCCACGGTCATCGTGACCATCGGCGCACCGCCCACCACGAGTTCGCGCGCCATCCGCCGGGTTAGGCGCAGCTTGCCGAGATTGAGCCGGTGGTAGATGAACACCGCCACGGCGAGCGTCACAAGACCGGCGGCACCCTGTGCCAGGAGCAGGGACGGAATCCGTCCGCCGGTGTAGAGCGTCGTGACGCCGAACACCAGCGACAGGAGCTTCAGCGTGACGCCGATCAGCGCGTCGAATTCCATGCGCTCCTTGCCACGGAAAGCCCACCCGAACGACAGCCCGAGGTAGACGGGCAACCAGGCCACGATGATGCCGGCGATGAGTCCGAGTGTCTGGATCGGATACCCGAGCAGCCAGCCGATCAGGACTGCCGGGCCGATCAGGGCGAGGGCGGTGCCGGTGCGGACTGCGAGCGCAGTACCCATCAACTCGCCGGTGCGCTCCGGGTTGCGCGCCACTTCCCGGATCACATAGGAGCCGTGCCCCCAGTCGACGAGCACATAGGTAAACGTCGCTACCGCTGTGATCAAGTACAGGAGGCCGAAGTCGGACGGCCCCAGCGTGCGAGCGATGACCGCGCTGAGGATGATGGTCAGGATCGTCGTGGAGATCTGACCCATCAACAGATTGAGGACATTCCTGGCGAGGCCGGGACGCCGGCTGACAGTCGAGCTCATGGAGTCCGTAATCTCGAAATCGATCGCCCAGCTATCGACGCCGGACGTGCGGACTAAAGTCCGCCAAATCGAGGACAAAAGTTCGCTGCTCGGAGGCATTCCCCCGGCTTGCGGAGATTTCTTGCCTGTCTAGGGTCTGTGGCGCAAAGGCCTGCGAAAGTCATTCCAGCCAGTAGCAGCCGGATTGGCGTGGGCGTCGCTCGTGATGGTTACCCCTGGCCTTTCGGCAGGGTCTTCGCCCGATCCGGCGTCAGGAATATGTGGTTGACGGCGGTCTCGGATCTCCCAGGGTAGAAGCCAACGTCGTCAAACAGGTATTCGCGGTAGCCTAAACCGGACAACATCTCGTTGAGCTCAGCGTCGTGCTCCCAACTCTCCATCAGAAGCACGGGTTGGTATTTGCGAATGGTGTCAAGGCCGCCGCTTACAACCCGCGCCTCGTAGCCTTGGACGTCGATTTTCAAGAACACCGGTTCGAGCCCCTGATCATCGAGTCGTCGCGTTTCACACATTACCTGTCGCACTTCGACCTTCTCCGGCGCGAACAAATAAACCCTGTCGGGGGACAACAGGGCAGTGGCCGTTTCACGATGGAATGAGGCGTCACCGTCGTAGACGAACTTGCGATAAACCGGTACAAACAACGGTCGCCGCGAATCTTCGTCGGCCAGGCCATACGCAAAGACAGTAACCGCGCTGTCCCCCTGATACCGCTTCGCGAGTTTGGCTGCCAGGAGAGGGTTGGCTTCGAAAGAATAGATTCTCGCTTGCGGCTTCATCAACCGAATCGAAAGGATGCTCTGCCCGTGATTGGCCCCGACGTCCACATACGAACCTGCCAAATCATCAGGAATGAGCTTCAGTGCGTAGAACTCGATTTCATGCGGCCGGCGAAGAAGCCGCCTGCTGTGATAGTAGTACGCATCCTTGACGGTCTTCACGAGGTGCAGATGACTCTGCGCCGTTCGCGCGATTTTCCGTAGGTTTATTCGCACCTAACCCCCACCACCGAAACCACCATAACATGCTGCGCTCATCGCGCTTCATCGTGCCGCGCGGAACATCAGCATCGCGGTTGTTTTTGACCGAGTCGAATCCTTGCCCTTCGAAGAAGACGCTCAATCGGGGGAACGATCTCAGGACGCTCGTCAGCTGCCGGCGCTGGAGGCCCCGGTCTGACCGCGCTCAGATCCGTCCGGCGTCCGCGCAAGCCTTGCAGAGCTCCAAGACGCGCGCGTAGTTGACGGCGCCGTTGAATTTCACATCCGCCTTCCGCCGCGCCGCCGCTGCCATCTTCAAACGTAGCCCCGGATCGCTCACGAGTCGCAATGTCGCTTCCGACAGCGCCCTGGGGTCGTGTGGAGGCACCAGGAATCCGGTCACGCCGTGCTCTACCTCTTCGCTCAGCGCTCCCACGTCGGTCGTAACCACGGGAAGCCCCGAGGCCATCGCCTCCATGATCACGATGGGCAGCGTGTCCGCGAAAGTGGGGAATACGAATACATCAGCACGGGCATAGAGCCTCATCAGCTCCGGCGCATTCGGCCCGAGCCCGCGGTGGACCTGGACGCCGTCCAGCCCCTCCGTGTTCAGTGATTCGCGCGTCACGATGTCGAGTGTGCACGTCTTGCGCAAGGCATCGCGAAACGCCGCCAGCAGGATGTCGCCCCCTTTGCGGCGGAAGTCACCGCCGACGAACAGTAGGCGCAATGGCGCCTCCGGTTGGGGTGCCGGACTACGCGGAAAATGCCATTTTTCCAGGTTGATGCCGGGCGGAATTACAGCGACCTTGGCGCCGTTCACTCCGTAATCGCGTATCAGGGATTCTTTTCCCCATTCGTGCCACGTAATCAGCCGCCGTGCGGCGTTGAAGGTGCGGCGGGTCAGCGCATTCTTGAACGCCTCAACCGGGGGATAGGCGCTCGGGATGTGATTGTAGGGAACACCGATGCTATCGAAGTTCAGCGGCGTCGCATCCATGGAGACGACGCTCGGAATGCGCGCCATGATGCCTTGCGCGAACAGGGCCGTGACCTGCGTGTGGAAGAACAGCGTGTCCAGCTGGCGCGACCGCAAGATTTCGCGGATCCGTGCCCGTGCCCGCAAGCTCGCACGCAGCGTCCAGTTGCGCCGGACCAGGGGCGCGAGTCGCCAATGGTCCGCCAGGTCGAACGACACGGGAATCCAACTCGGCTCGACGTCTGGGTCGCGTTCGACCCACTGCTGAAAATTCTGCGTATGGGTGACATGGCCCAGCGTCTGTTCCATCACGAAGCCGATTCTGTAGGCCATGTG
>DASRHX010000048.1:0-3901 GCA_035650295.1 Bryobacteraceae bacterium
TTGCGTGTCCGTTCCAACGCGTTGTGTAACCCCAGCAAGCCGACCGGACCATTGTGCGCCGAGACCAGTGCGGACCACTGCCGCGCGAAAGAATCGGGACACGCGCCAGTGGCGCAAGCCACCGTGCCACACAGGCCGGTGCCGGGACGGCCTTTGTTCTTGTCCGCCGGCAAATCCACATCCTCACACTCGGTGGCCCAAACGGGAATGACGGCTTTGTTCCCGGCGCGCTTGCGCACCTCGCTGACAAATTTCGATGCCGTGAGGTCGCCTTCCAGTTTCGTTGCTGTGGACGGCACATAGTAGTCCACAGCCCAGCGGCATAAGACGTTGCCGCATCCGCAAGAACTGGGGGCGCCCTGTAAATCATTTAGCAATAGCCCGCGCCAGCCCTCAGGCACGCGTTTGAGCAAACGTTCGACACGCTGCACATGGGCGTCAAACGCCTCGCGGTAAACAATCGGCACCCAGGGAAAGGCTTTGGCCACTTCGCCGGCCCCGGGCTCGGGGGATTTCGGGAAACGTTTCTGCCAATCCTGATGCGAGCCCAGCGCCGCCATCCAGCGCGGATGCGCTTCGGCGAGCTTCGGGTTGCGGGCCACCTCGATCCACCAGTACAGATCGAGCGCGCCATCTGAAACAGCGCGCGCGACGGCGCGATAAGCGGTCTCGGCTGCTTCTTCGTCGAGAACGACCGCGACAGCTTTGAACCCTTCCTTTTTCCACTGCTCTACCGCTTCGGGCGTAGCCATTGCAGGCTCGACGAGAACAATTTCGATCGGCGCCGCTACGGCGATCGACGCCACCAGGACGAACGCGAGTATCAGGGCCGGCACGTTACGGTTGCTCGACGACGACCTGCATGTTGGCCTCGCTCAGGCCCAGAATCCATTGGCCCGCGACGCGCGAATAGGACTTATAAACGTTCGGGCCCATGACTTCGGAGACAGTCTTTTCGGTTTCACGCGCAATCGCCATCAAGGCTGCCTGGCGCTGTTCCTCGGAAAGATTCGGGTTCGACTCGACCTGGAGTTTTTGCTGCTCGGCCTGGAGCTTATACTGGTAGATCTTTTGCGAAGTATCGGTGGGAAGGTTGTAACGGTCTGAGATTTGGACCAGGGCTTTGTAGTCGGGGTCCTGGGCGCGCGTCCACTCGGCATAGCGGTCGGGCCCGAGGACTTTGCGCATCTCGTCGTTGAGGGCGCGCTGGCCTTCCTCCTGGGCGCGGGCGCGAATCTCGGCCTGGACTTCATCGGAGGATTCGGGGATAGCGCGGTTGATCTGTTCCTCGAAATCATCCTGGAGGCGGAAGAGCCGGCGAAATTCGTCTTCGGTAGGCTCAAAGCCGCTGAGTTGGTTGCGCAGGTTCTCCGCAACGTGCGAATGCCGCAGTTGATACTCCTCGAGTTCCTGCGGGCTTAAGAGGTTGGCCATTTCCACCTGGCGCTGTTGTTCGAGAAGACGCAGATCGTTTTCGTCCTGTTCAAGCATGATGCCTTGCGCGCGGACATAAATCTCCTGCTCCATTTCGTCGTATTTGGCTTTCAAAGCGAGGAGTTCGTCGCGCTTTTCGCCTGAGAGGAAGTCGTACGCCGCCGGATCGAAGTCGTCCTCCCAATACTTGGCGAGCTCGACCTGGAGATCGACGCCGAGCAGATTGCGGACGAGATTTCGCTGTTCGCGGTCCAACTCCGCCAATTGGCGCTGGAGTTTGGGATCCGAGGCGTTATTCGAGTCGCTTGGGGACCAGAAGCGGTAAGGCTTTCCCTGGCGCCTGACTTCGGAGCGTTTGCGGGCGTAGACCTTGGCTATATCGGTAAGAATGATGTCCTTAATCGTCTCTTCCGGGCAGCCAAATCCCCGAAGGTTGGCGATGTAGACGTAATAGTTGGTGGATTCCAAAGCGGCCCAATTCGCAGGCCGGGCGGCAATAGCCGCCAGGAGGTTCGTAGCGTTGATCTTGCGGACGGCAATCTGCGTCTGGGTGTTGGTTACAACGCGGGTTTTGCTGAGAGATCGGGGTGTTCCGGGCGTGATTCTGAGCAAATAAACCATGTAGCCAACAACGCCCAGCAACGCGAGAATGACCGCCACCAGGACCAGGCTGGTTCTTCGATTATTCATAAACAATATGTTATCAGCCAGGTAACGTTATACCACTGTCCATGCCTGATTGGCTAACGGTAATTCACCCCATATCGGTCCCCCGGCGGGGCTACCTCAGCGCGCGGCGTTGGCTTCGTTCACAATCTGTTGCAGGGCGCGGAGCTGGTCCATATTCACGCGGTTAAGCTCCTCGTTTTTCTGCTGCGCTGAGAGAGTGGCGTTGGTGAGAATCTGCTGGCGGCGGGCCTCATTGGCCTTGTTCATCTGGTAAATGGGCATGACAGCCTTGGAGGGAGCGCCGTATTGCATCGCCGTCATTTGCGCCTGGCGATACAACTGGTCTTTGGTCATGAGATACGCCTGGTACCGCTGCTGGGGCATGGAATCCTTGATCGCGGCGTCCCGCTGACGTTCGTGACGCTCACGCTGCTTGGGGCTCATGGCTTCGACGCTGCCGTATTCCAATTGCATCTGGTGATCGGCGGCATCAATGGCGCGGAAAATCTTGCGAAACTCATCCGGAGTGGGGTCCATGCCGGCCAACTCCATGCGAAGTTGATGCGCGTTGTGCGAATAGCGCAAGGTGAATTCTTCGACTTCCTGCGGGCTGAGGACCTGACGGAGGTCGGAACGGGTTTGCTCGCGCAATTTGGCCATTTCGACCTGGTTGATGGGCTGGCCTTCATTGAAGCGGGACCATTGATAGGCCTGATGCCGCTCAACCGAACGTTGGCAGATTTCCTGGACGGTGTTGTGGGTCTTTGCGGCCAAAGCGCCAAGGACCGGTCCGGTGAGTTGGACGTTCCAGAGGAGACTTTCGGACTTTTCGTTCTCGGCGACGTCGGAGCCCAGAAGCTTTTCGATGAGGGCGCGGCGTTCTTCTTCGAGCGCGCGGCCCTTTTCCTGCATGACGTTTACCAGCGAGTATTGGTTCGGCTCCACTTTCCACCAGGGCATATCGTGCGTGACCGCTTCCTTAAGGCGCTTTTGATCGATGAGTTGGTTGATGTCCGCGATGATGATTTGCTGGATTTTGTCGTCCGGGCAGCCGACCAGACGAAGATTGGCGACGTATTTGAGGTAGTCGGGTGACTCGACATCCTGCCATCCGAACGTTTTTGCCGATGGTGTGGGCGCTGCTGCGACGACGGGCGCCGGGCTTGAATTTGTAGGGGCTGGGGCAGGTGCGGTCGCAACAACGGCGGGTTTGGGAGCCGAGTTTGTGGTTTTAGCAACCTTGTTCGTGGTGACAGGGAGGCTACCAGCAAGGATTTTCGGCTGGCGATGGGTAGAAAGAAACAGGTAAATCGCGAAGGCGCCGGCGAGCAACCCGTTCAGCGCAAGGAACAAATACAACAAACTACGCTCTCGCATATATATATTCCGCTCCACCAGTTAAGCGTAAATCGGGCCGAATTTCAATTCCGTTCACTGTGGGGTTCCTCCGTGTGCGTCCGAATGGAAGTTGCTGATAATCAGTGGCTTCGGTTTTTGCCGGGGTCACGCGAGGATTCCTTTGACGATACGGCCATGGACGTCAGTGAGGCGGAAGTCGCGGCCCTGGTAACGGAAAGTGAGGCGCTTGTGGTCGATGCCGCAGAGGTGGAGCATGGTGGCGTGGAGGTCGTGGACGTGGACTTCCTGGCCGTCTTCCAGGAAGCGGTAGCCGAGTTCGTCGGTGCTGCCCCAGGTCGTGCCGCCTTTGATGCCGCCGCCGGTGAGGAAAACTGAGAAGGCGTTGATGTGATGGTCGCGGCCTGAGCCCTGGGCCATGGGCGTGCGGCCGAATTCGCCG
>DASRHX010000049.1:0-3559 GCA_035650295.1 Bryobacteraceae bacterium
TCAAGGCGGCCCTCGAGAAGCTGAGCAAGGAAGAAGGCACCAGCGTCAATCAGTTTGTCGTGATGGCGGTGGCCGAGAAGATCTCCTCCATGAACACGGCTGCTTTCTTTGAAGAGCGTCAAGCCAAATCGGACCGCGAGACCTTTCTCCGCGTCCTCAACCGCCCCGGTGGCGAATCTCCACGCGAGGGAGACGAAGCGTAATGATCGATGCCCGATATTGATCGCCTTGCAAGGGAGAGCGAATTTTCCCGCTGGCTTCGGCAAGGGCGCGGAGCGGCCTATCGCTTTGTCGAACGCAATCCGCCGGAGGCATACAAAGCCGACTTGCTGGGGCATTGTGTGCGCGACTCATTCAGCGGACTGGCCGTCCGAACGTCTACCGGCAACACGTCGTGTATGCAGCCTTAGGGCGAAGGGCTTCTGCCGGTCTGATCGCCGTTGCCAGCCCGCTAACCTTTCCCCACCACAAACTCCAACGCAATCCCGTTCGGATCCACGACGTGTTTTGCCTCTGGCCCTTCGAACGTTGCCTTCAGCAGCCGCGCCGAATGATCCGGAGCGGCAGCCGCGTTGCGCGACTGCCAGACGTTGAGCGCCACGTGGTGGTGATAGCCGCCGGCGGAAAGGAAGATCGCGCCGGGATACTCACAGGTCAGATCGAAGCCGAGCGCCGTATAGAAGTCGAGCGATTCTTCCAGCTTCGAAGCCCGGAGATGGACGTGGCCGAGTTTCGTGCCGGCATGCAACGGCTCGGCAGCGCTCGATGCCGGCGCCTCATCGAGCAGAGATCGGAGGTCCAGCGGATCGGTCGTCATGTGGACGCGACCGCCGTCCCACTGCCACTCCTCGCGCGGGCGATCGCGATAAAGCTCAATGCCGTGGCCATCGGGATCAGCGAGATAGAGCGCCTCACTCACCAGGTGATCGGCGGAGCCTTGTAACGGATAACTGTGCGCGAGCAACCGGTGCAGGGCCGCGGCGAGGGCCGCGCGGTCCGGTAATACGAGTGCGAAGTGGAACAGTCCCGGCGCTCGTGGCACAACGGGTGTGGCGCCGGGGTTCTCAATCAATTCCAGCAATGGCCTGTCGCCCAGGCCGAGCACGTCATGATAGAACCGACGCGAGCGTTCAAGCGAAGCAACCGAGAGGCTGATGGCGGAGGGCAGGATCATGCCGCGAGTCCGCCATCAGGTTACCACTCGATGCGCGCTCCCAACTGCCCCGTGCGAAATCCACTCGCAGTGCGAATGTTGCCGAACGATGCGCTGTTCATGTCCAGGTCGACACCACCGAAATAGTGCCGGTTGAAGACGTTCAACAGTTCCATGCGAAGCTGCAACGACGCCCGCTCGGTGATGGAGAAGCGCTTCAGAATCGTCATGTCCTCGCTCAGGTCCCAAGGCGTCCGCACTTGCGGGAAGCGGTTGGGCGAAGTGCCCAGCGATTGCGGTGAGGCGTCGGAAAACGCACTGCGGTCGAACATCCGGTTGCCGGGATCGGCCGCGTTCCACGGGTTGAAAGTGGAAGGATTGAACACGCGTTCGAAGCCGCCCGAGGGCGTGTTGAAGTTCGCCCAAACCGTCGGGCCGTTCCAGAAGTTCGGCCGCGTGCGGGAGTTTGGATGGCCCAGCGGCGTTCCGCTGCGGTGACGCATGGAGGCTGAAACGTTCCAGCCACCAACCAAGGCATTCAGAACTCCGCCAGCGTTGCCTAACAGCGCGCGGCCCTTGCCAAAAGGCAGGTCCAACGTGAATGCCGACTTCAGCACGTGCGTTCGATCGTCGGAAGCGACGGCACGGAACGCACTGATGTTGTAGGCGTCCTGAATACCAGCGCCTCCGCCGCCGTTCACCACGTCGGTGACGTTGGTGAGCACTTTGGAGAACGTGTATGCGCCATAGAAAAAGATTCCCTTCGACATACGCTTGGTGCCGATGAAGTTCAGCGAATGATAGGTGCTGTATCCGAGCGTGTCGCCGAAGCCGGAGATGCCCTGGTTCTTTAGCTGCGGGAAAGGCAGGAGCGTGAACGCGCCAAGGCCGCTGAAACCGGCATAGGGATACTGCAGGCCAGCCGCGGCTGCATCGGCCGGCGTGTTGATCGTCTGCGTCAACACGGCTCCGCGCGAAAGCTCCCTGGGGTTGATTTGATTGGGAGACACCAATCCGGCGGCGTGCAGGCGAACGCCGGTGCTGCCGCGCCAGTCGATCTCGAGCACGAGGTCGTCGCGCAACTGGCCTTGGAAGCCAAGATTGAAGTTCTGCACATAGCCGGCCTTTGCGAAGTTTGGACTATAGCGCCGTGCCCCGCCGAACTTAGCCGCGTAGGAAGGATCGAGATCCGGCCCCACCGTCTGCCCCGCGTAGCCATTGTCGATGTTGAACACGGGCAAGAATGTACCTTTGCTATCCACGGGAACGCTGTTGGTTTGGTTGAATCCGGCCCACCACGGGAACGTCCAGCCAAACCCCTCGGGCGTGAAGCTGATGCCATAGCCGCCCCGCATCACCACGCGATTTGTCACGCGGAACGCGAGGCCCAACGTAGGACCGAAGTCGCGCCAGTTGCCAGGAAAGATCGTGCGCCTGCCCGTGCGCCCCTGGCCTTCTCCCATGTATTCCACCGCGCCCAGACGACCGCCGTTGCCGGGATCGGGCAAACTCGGATTGAAGTTCGCCAGCCGGTCTTCTTTTTCGAAGTAGGACGAGTTGCCGCTCCAGCGGAGGCCGAAGTTGAGCGTCAGACGGCTCGTCGCTTTCCAGGAGTCCTGTACGAATGCGGCCGCGTAGTATCGGCTGGTTACGGGAATGAACACTGGCCCAAGATTCGCGCTGTCCACCTGCCCCAACAGCAGGCTGGCGAAGCTATTTCCGATATTGTTTGTGAATGTCTCGCCGGGGATCGCCGTCGTGCGCGAGGCAAAGTTGAACGTGCCTCCCGTGTTGTTGTATTGCTGAGATTTATAGTTCAGGTTGTTGTACTCGAAACCGAACTTCAACGAGTGAGCGCCCTTCTGCCAACTCAATGTGTCGCCAATCACGTAGGCCCGGTAGAACTCGTCGCGGTTCGCGCTGAGGCCCCACGACTGGAACGTCGCAACGGGCGAACTGCCGAGGCTAATCACCGGATTCGTCCATTCCGATTCAGGTTGACCAAATCCGAGCCCTGAGATGCCAAGTGCATCGATCTGCTCCTTGCCGCGATGAAGCGTCTGGAAGGCATTGCCATTCCAGTTCAAACCGACCATCGCATGATTGAGCATCGTCGGACTCACGACCCAGTCGTAGCCGACGTTCCAGTTGTAGCCGCGCCGCTGCTGCCGGATGATGCGCGACAGCGGTCCGCCCAAGTCGGGATCCTTCAGCGAGAACACCTGACTCGCACCCTCCAGAAAGTTCCGCGGGAAGCCGTGTTTGTAGTAGTAGCCCGAAACCTTGTGGTTCGGCGAGAACGCATGGTCGGCTTTCAACGTGTACTGCTTCACGTCCTGTTTGTTGATGCGGTTGTCGTAGGAGTTGTTCAGCAGGCTCGTCGTTGCCGGCTGATACCATTCGTCG
>DASRHX010000050.1:0-3130 GCA_035650295.1 Bryobacteraceae bacterium
GCCCATCGACGTCAGCTCTCTCCTTGGCGAACGCTTGTTCGGCAAGGTCGGAAGCGTCGTGCTGACCTCGGCCACGCTTGCAGTCGCCGGCGAGTTCGAGTTCGTCGAAAAGCGTCTCGGCGTCAAGAACGCACGCACGCTCATCGTTCCCGGCTACTTCGACTTTCCGAAACAGGCCATTCTCTACGTGCCACAGCACCTTCCCGATCCACGCGACGGGCGGTTTGTCGAAGAGGCATGCAAAGAGGTGATCCGCTTACTCACGATGACCAAGGGCCACGCCTTCGTCCTTTTCACAAGCTATGCACAGATGCGGCTGTTTCACGACCGCATCTCGTTCGAGATCGAATACCCGGTTCTACTGCAGGGCACTGGCCCAAACAACGCGCTGCTCGAAGAGTTCAAGCGCACCCCGAACTGCGTGCTCTTTGCAACTGCAAGCTTCTGGCAGGGCGTCGACGTACCGGGCGAGCAATTGCGCTGCGTGATTGTGGACCGGCTGCCCTTTGCCGTTCCCAGCGATCCCGTGGTGGAGGCGCGTGTGCGGGCAGTTCGCGAGGCGGGCGGCAATCCGTTCTTCGACTACCAGGTACCGGAAGCGGCGCTCACGTTAAAGCAGGGATTCGGCAGGCTTGTGCGCACCAAACAGGATAAAGGGGTGTTGGCGATCCTCGACAATCGCATCACCAAACAAAAATACGGGCAGGTATTCTTTGATAGCCTGCCCGATTATTCCTTCACGCTGGACGCAAGCGAGGTAGAGGAGTTCCTCGCCCGCTAATGCAACAGCCGCTTAACGGCCAAAATAGGCCGCATTGCGCTGCGTGAACTCGTTCCACTTCTCGGGTAAATCGTCGAGAGCGAAAATCGCCGAGACGGGGCACACAGGGACACAAGCGCCACAATCGATACATTCCACTGGGTCAATGTAGAGCAGCTCTTCCTCGGCGTGCCTCGGATCGTCCTTCTTGGGGTGGATGCAATCTACCGGGCATGCGTCGACGCACGCGGTGTCTTTGGTGCCAATACAAGGCTCAGCGATAACGTAGGCCATAGAAAAACTCCTTTTGCCCGCACTGCTCCCAGAAACGGGCGGGAATCACCTTTTTAGCATAGGGCACGGCTACCGCACAATTCGCCAGCCCATGCCGCGGGGTGACACTTTTGCTAAAAACTTCCCAACACCTATCAACATTCTCCCATTACCGGTCAAAGCCGCTGATCCCCGAAGCCCCGCAGCAAAAGCTAAGAGCGCCGGGACCCCGAGAGGGCGTATGCGCCCCGATACCACTCAATGGTCCGCTTCAGGCCCACCTCAAACGACACCGCGGCCCGCCAACCAAGTAGCCGTTCGGCGCGCGAGACATCCAAACGCCTTCGCGGCTGGCCATTGGGCTTGTCTGTCTCCCAAACGATGCGGCCTCGAAATTCACAAAGCCGCGCGATCAGCTCCACCAAATCGCGAATGGAGATCTCTGAACCACTGCCGAGATTGATGGGTTCACCGCCGGAGTACCGCTCCGCGCCCGCGATAAGACCCTCGGCGGCATCCTGCACGTAGAGAAATTCGCGAGTCGGCGTGCCGTCGCCCCACACGCCGATCTCGTCGCGCCCAGCGGCTTGTGCTTCGAGGCACTTACGAATCAGCGCCGGAATGACATGCGAAGTGTGAAGATCGAAGTTGTCGCGCGGGCCGTAGAGGTTCACCGGCATCAGGAAGATGGCGTCCATGCCGTACTGCTCGCGATAGCTCTGGCACTGCACTAGCAAGGCCTTTTTTGCGATGCCATAGGGGGCGTTGGTTTCCTCGGGATAGCCGTCCCACAAATCGTCTTCGCGGAAGGGAACCGGGGCGAACTTCGGATAAGAACAGATGGTTCCGGCGACGATAGTTTTCTCGACGCCCGTGCGGCGCGCCTCCTCAATGAGCTGAATGCCCATAATCGAGTTCTCGTAGAAGAAGAGGCCCGGATTGTCCCTATTCGCGCCAATTCCACCCACTACGGCGGCGAGGTGAAAGAGTACCTGCGGGCGGGCGTCCGCGAACAGGCGGGCAACGTCGTCGCCTTTGGTGAGGTTGTAGTCGCGCTTGCGCGGGACGAAAATGTTGCCGCAGCCACGCTCGCGGAGTCGCTCGACGACGAACGATCCGAGAAAACCACCGCCCCCGGTGACGCAGATGCGCTTAGTAGTCAGATCGAGCATCAGTTCTCAACTCTCCTTGCGCCCATCAACGGGTTCGAGAACACCGAGACGGCGCTTCTTCAGTTCGTTCAACTCCGCATCCACCATGATGCCCACCAACTGCGCAAACGTCGTCGTATGGCGCCAGCCGAGCTCGCGCTGGGCCTTCGATGGGTCGGCTTGCAGCGCGTCCACTTCGGCCGGCCGCAGGTAGCGCGGATCGAGCTCGACATGATCCTTCGCGTCCAGTCCCACATGCGCGAACGCCAGGTCGAGAAACTCGCGTACGCTGTGCATTTCGCCCGTGCCGATCACATAGTCGGCCGGCTTTTCGTGCTGCAACATGCGCCACATCGCTTCGACATATTCCGGCGCAAAGCCCCAGTCGCGCTTGGCGTCGAGGTTGCCCATGTAGAGCTTCTCCTGCAGGCCGAACTTGATGTGGGCAACGGCGCGGGCAATTTTGCGCGTCACAAAGGTCTCACCTCGGCGCGGAGACTCGTGGTTAAACAGGATGCCACTGACGGCGAACATCTTGTAGCTTTCCCGGTAGTTCACCGTGATCGAGTGGCCGAAGAGTTTGGCGCAAGCGTACGGGCTGCGCGGATAAAACACGGTGGTCTCGTTTTGCGGTGGAGGTGTGGATCCGTACATCTCGCTCGAACTGGCCTGGTAGAAGCGCGTCCGAATACCAGTTCGATGGATGCTCTCCAGCAGCCGCAGCGCACCTGTCGCCGTGATGTCGGCAGTGTACTCGGGAATGTCGAAGCTGACCCGGACGTGGCTCTGTGCGGCCAAGTTGTACACTTCGTCGGGGCGGATGTCGTAGAGCAGCCGCGACAGGCTCGAGGAATCGGCGAGGTCGGCGAAGTGAAGGAAGAAGCGGTTCTTTTCCTCGTGCAGATCGGCGTAGATGCCGTCCACGCGGCCTGTGTTGAAGCTCGAG
>DASRHX010000051.1:0-2835 GCA_035650295.1 Bryobacteraceae bacterium
CGACGAATGGGATCGGCTGTGTTCTGGCTACGTGACCGATTTGATTGAGGAGGGAATGGCGATCCAGCGTTATTTCCGAACGCTGGTCGAGCAGGCCAAGAAGCACGCCTACTTCCGCGAGATCGGCGGCCATCGCGTGCCGGTCGTCAACGCCTCCATGTTCATGGCCTCCGAGGTGGCTGGCGAGCTATCCGAGGGGCAGCCGTTTGCCGGTGTCTACTCGGAGAGCGAGACGCACACCCTTTGGTCGCTGCGGTCGCGCCCCGGCGGCCTGGACGTTTCAGAGGTCGCAAAGCAATTCGGCGGCGGCGGTCACAAGCACGCGGCTGGCTTCCGTCAGGAACGCGGCGGTTAACGCCAAAACAGTGATCGCGTTGCAGAGGAGCAACACATGCAGATAGCCGCGACGGCCTGGGAGGCGAAAGCCGATAGGACCAGCAGTCACAGTACCGCAATGACACAGGGCTGTGATCCGTGGGTCACCTTTCCCCCGAGCGAGAACAGCGCGGCGCCTAATTGGAGCAATACATGACGGACCCTGAAGTCAATCTACCTGCTGAGATCGAAGCGGCCGACAAGCGCCTCGCGATCAACAACACCAACCTTGAGATGCCACTTGATCACCATCCGGTCAATCGCGCTTTCGGTGGCGCAGCGGCATTGTGGGGACAAGACGGTTAAGGAGGGCAACCTCTACCAGCAGCTCAAGCTCGACAACAAGCTGGAACACAGTCGTTAACCGCCAAAACAAGACATGCACAGGGAGGAGACGTGAAATGCCAATCGGTGAAGCCGTGATCCACGTCGAGTGCGACAAGTGTGGCGAGGTCACCGACCCGATGGACCTAACCAGTCTGGCCGGTGGTGGATGGGACGCCCGCAACATTAAACCGCGTCTCAAGAAAGACGGCTGGGTCATCAACGGGGAAGAGACGATCTGCCCTGATTGTCAGGAGCGGCAATGAGTACTGACTGCCCCAACAATTACGCCATGGAGCCGGTTTGCCGCTATTGCGGGACCAAGATCAAAAAGCCGTGCCCGGCGGCATCGATCGCTAGAATCATCGCGACCGAGGTCGTGCTGACGGCGGACGGTCAGGCGGTAGTGGCCGATTGGGAGAGCTGCAAGCGCGCTGCGTTCGAGATCGTCAAAACGCAGCGGTTAACCGCCAAACAAGGTAGGCAATGACTCGAATTGGACCATTCTGGCGACAGCGCCCCACGGCAGCAACCACCTACCAAGAATGGGCGTGGTGTTTCGTCTATGTGAACAGGCGGGGAGAGCCCTGCATGATCGAGTGGTTAGAATGACCTCCGCAGCCACCCAAGACCGCAAGCGGGAGACAACGCCGGAAGCCTTTGCCGAGCGCATGGGCTGGTCGCCGCGGCGTGTGCGTAAGCTCGCGAGAGACCTTGGCGCGTGCCGCATCTTAGGCAATCGTATGGTGCTCACCGACGACGACGTGACGACCATTTTGGAGGCAACAAAGCCATGCCCCTCAAACTCTACAAGCGCGGCGGTATCTGGCACTACAAAGGAGCCGTTGCCGGACGGCGACTACGCGGCTCTACAAAGGCAACGAGCAAGGAAATTGCCGAGCGAATTGCCGCCAAAAGAGAAAACGACCAGTGGAAACGTCATCTCGATGGCCCCGAAGCAACGCTGACGTTTGCGCAAGCCGCCATGCTCTATCGGCAGGCGGGCAAGTCAGATCGGTTTCTGCGTGCGATCGAGGACTATTGGCGGGATACACCAGTGCGCGAGATCACGGCCGGAGCCATCCGGGCATCAGCGATCCACCTTTACCCGGCCGCTGGCCCAGCCACGCGGAACCGGCAAGCCATCGTCCCTGTACAGGCCGTCATCAATCACGCGGCCGAGCACGAGTTCTGCCAACATATTCGCGTCAAACGGTTCAAAGTCATCAAGAAGGCTAAGACGCCGGCGACTTGGGAATGGGTTGAGGCGTTCATGGCACACGCCGGGACACCGGGCCTTGCTGCGTTGGCGTGCATGATGTTCCTGACCGGCGCGCGTATCTCGCAAGCATTGGCCCTGACATGGGATGATGTGGATTTCCGAGCGGAAACAGTTCTGATCCGAGCGACGGAGAAGGGCGACAATGACAGACAAGCCCACATGCCTACGCGACTTATTGCTGCGCTCGCAAACATACCCGGCCGTCGAGTCGGTCGCATTTTCCGGTTCAAGTCTCGTGGCAATTGTCGAACGCAGTGGGCGGGTGCGTGTCGTCGAGCTGGGATCAAGTTTTTGTCCTACCACGCCTGCCGGCATGGCTTTGCAACGGGGCTGCTCCAAGCGGGCGTGAGCCCAGTCACGGTCGCCAAGCGCGGTGGCTGGAAGTCGCCGCAGCATGTGTTCGAGACATACGGCCACGATATTGCGGATCACGATGTAACCGATCTGCTGACTGGCGAGCGTCTGCCCGAGGCGAAGGAGAGGAAGGCATGAAAAGCCGCGAGCAACTGCTGATCGAGAACGAACGAATGCGCGACGCGCTCAATTCACTGATCGGCTGGTGGGAAGAGATGCCAAATGACATCAAGAGCGAATTCACACCAACGCCTTACGCAATCAAGAAGGCGCTCAAAATTTTGGGGACAGATTCGAAATGATCGACGATCCAAAGGACTATAAGCACGCAGAGGATTGGGCTATTGCGGCAAACCCAAAGGAGCAACTGCTGTCGTTCATAGATGCTGGGGCGCAGGGCGATGAGCCCGTTAAGGGCGTCATGCAATGCCACATCCTCGAATGGTTCGATGAGATCGAACGCCTTTGCAATCTGTCCCTTGCTCTAAACAGAAAGCTCG
>DASRHX010000052.1:0-8745 GCA_035650295.1 Bryobacteraceae bacterium
ATGCCGATTCAGGGCTGCAGCGTAACCATTCCGCACAAGCAGAAGGTGATGCGGTATCTGGACTGGATCGATCCGCTGGCGCGCCGCATTGGCGCAGTCAACACAATTACGCGGCGAGCGGGGAAATGGCGCGGCACCAACACCGATGTCGACGGCGTCATCGTGCCGCTGAAGAAAAAGATCAACATTC
Source organism: Bryobacteraceae bacterium (assembly GCA_035650295.1). Lineage (GTDB taxonomy): Bacteria > Acidobacteriota > Terriglobia > Bryobacterales > Bryobacteraceae > JAFLBB01. Next base: position 191 of record DASRHX010000052.1, read on the forward strand.
CCAAGAGTTCGATCCTCGTAGTGGGCAACGGCGGGGCGGCGCGCGGAGCGGCATTCGCGCTTGCCGGCGCCGGGGCGAAGGTATCGATTGTCGGCCGCAATCCGGACCGCGTGCGCGCGCTGGGCAAAGCGTGCGGGGCGGTTCCGTTGATGAAGGATCAGTTGCGCGGCAGCCATTTTGACGCCATCATTCACGCGACGCCACTGGGCATGTACCCGCACATAAATGAGTGTTTCTTCGACGACGAGATTCCCGGCGATCTGGTGTTCGACATGGTGTACAACCCATTGGAGACGGTGCTGGTGAAGCGCGCTCGCGAGCAGCGTAAGGAAGTGATTCCGGGCCTCACGATGTTCCTTGAACAGGCGGCGCACCAGTTTGAAACCTGGACGGGCGAGTCGGCTCCGCGGCCGGCGATGGAGAAGGCCGCCATGGAGGCGCTGAACGGCGTCTCTCACCCTGCCGTAAAATGATGGCATGCCCAGGCTCAATCGCCGTCAACTGACACAGACCCTGCTCACGGGCGCTGCGACGGCAGCCGTCGGCGCCAGCCTGAGCTCGCAAGCTCCCTCATCTGAACCTGCGGCGGACGATCTACTGGCTGCGGCGAAGCGCCAAATAGCGAGTAACCGCGAAACGCTTGACCGGATCAAGCTCCCCATGGCAACTGAGCCCGCCAGCGTATTCAAAGCCATCTGAGGAGCCAGCATGCCAAACGTGGATGAATCCGTTTTCTGGCTCTCAATTGCCGAACTTAACACTAAGCTCGGCGCGAAAGAATTCTCCTGCGAAGAGTTGACGCGCGCATTTTGCGATCGGTTGGAGCGGCTCGCACCGCGATACAACGCGCTGGCTCTGCCGTTGCGCGAAGAGGCAATAAAGAAGGCGAAGGACGTCGATTGGGATTTGAAGCGTGGCAGGCAGCGCTCCAAGTTGCATGGCGTTCCATATGGCGCGAAAGATCTGCTGGCTTACCCAAAGCATCCCACGACGTGGGGAGCAAAGCCGTACGCGGGACAAGTGTTCGATGAGCCGGCAACCGTTCTGCGCAAGCTCGATGGCGCGGGCGCCGTGCTCATTGGCAAACTCTCGATGGTGGAACTTGCGGGCGGCGGCGGCTATATGTATCCCGCCGCTTCGCTACAAGGACCGGGCCTGAATCCATGGGATCCGACGAAATGGAGCGGCGGCTCCAGTTCTGGCTCGGGCAGCGCGGTTGCCGCCGGACTAACCACCTTCGCACTGGGCTCGGAGACTTCGGGGTCCATCCTCACGCCCTCGGCCTACTGCGGCCTCACCAGCCTGCGCCCCACTTACGGTCTCGTGAGCCGCGCCGGGGCCATGGCGCTCTCCTGGAGTCTCGACAAGATCGGGCCGATGTGCCGGTCAGTGGAGGATTGTGGCCTAGTGCTGCAAGCGATCGCCGGTAAGGATAACGACGATCCCGGATCGGCAGGCAAGAGCTTCTATTACGCGCCCCAATTTGCCCGGAAGTTTTCCGATCTGCGCATTGGCTACGCGCCGTCGGACTGGGAGGCGAATTTGCCCGACGATACGCGACCGCATCTGCAGGCGGCGCTCCAGGTGTTTAAGGGGATGGGATTCCAATGGAAAGAAGTGGAGCTCCCCGACTTCCCGTACGGTTCCGTCCTCTCGATGGTGCTAGGCGGCGAGGCGGGCAGCATTTTTGAGGAACTGATCAAATCCGGAAAGGTGGATGAGCTTGCCGACAAAAATCAGATTGCCGGGCTCAAGTCATACCTTGACATCAACGCACGCGATTACCTGAGAGCCATGCGCGTTCGTTCGCTGATCCAGGGCGAGATCCGCAAGATGTTCTACGACGTCGACGTTCTGATCGCGCCGACGCGATTGACAGTTGCCTCCGGCGCAAAAGATCCTCTCCGCCGTGTTCCATCGCCGGGCGCCGCTCCCACGCCTCCACCGAAAAGTGCGACTGCCGAGAAACGCGGTCTCCGCGATCACATCCCCGCGGGAAACCTCGCCGGCCTGCCGGCGCTTTCCATGCCATGCGGTTTCGCCGGAAATTTGCCCGTGTCGGTCTCATTGATTTCGCGGCCTTTTAACGAAAACACGCTGCTCGCAATCGGAAGCGAATACCAAAAGCAGACCGAGTGGCACAAACGTCATCCGAAGGTCTGACTTATTTACGGAATCCAATGGGCCGCTCCCCGCGTCCTATAAACGAGCTAGTCTAATAAGAGTCATGCCTGAAGAGAAAGGGATGATCCGGCGTTTCGCCTGCGCCGAGAAAAGCCCCGACACGGCGAATGGCACGGGTATCAGCACGACCTCCGGATACCGCCTGCCGCCGGACTTTGTCGAGAAGGCAGTAGTCCGCCTCGGCTGGGTAAGCGCGATCTACGCGATCTTCTTTCTCGTCATGTATGTGTCGCATCGGCTCACGCCGATGGGACACAACCTGCCTCCTGACATGAAGCTGTTTTACGCCGTTATGGCGTTTGTGGGAGTCGGATTGGGCGCGGGCATGTCGATCTTTGCCCTCTCGAGCAAGTTGCCCGGGCAGGTGAAGCTCGATGTCGGCTTGGGGTTCGAAGTGTTCGGCGCGCTAGTCATTTCCATTATCGAATCGCGCCAGGCGCTCCAGCCCGATGAAATTGTCCGGGGTCACTCGTCCATCGCCGTCTGGGTCGTGTTCTTCATTCTTCTGGTGCCGACCTGCCGCATGCGCTCCGCCTTGGCTGCCGTCCTTACAGCATTCATGGGTCCGTTGGGCCTTTGGCTCAATATTATGATCTTCGGCATCCCGGTCCCGACCGCTTCGCAGTGGGTTTTACTCCACGTAGGAACATTCATGACGGCCGCCTTTGCACTGCCCATGAGCCGTGTCATATACAGCCTCGGCGCACAGGTAAGCAAGGCGCGTGAGTTGGGCAGTTATGAAATGATCGAGGTCATCGGCCGTGGCGGCATGGGTGAAGTATGGCGCGCGCGGCATCGCATGCTTGCCCGTGAGGCGGCGATCAAGCTGATCCGCCCGGAAATGCTGTTCGGCAGCGATCAGACGCAGCCGGAATCGGCGCGCCGGCGCTTCGAGCGCGAGGCGCAGGCCATCGCCGGGTTGCAATCGCCCAACACCGTGACGCTGTACGACTACGGCGTGAACGGCGACGGTGTCTTCTACTATGCGATGGAGTTGCTTGACGGCCTGGATCTCGATTCGCTCGTGAACACATACGGCCCATTGCCTGCGTCGCGAGTGATCTACCTCATGCAACAGATGTGCGATTCGCTGGCCGAAGCACACGCACGTGGGCTTACACACCGCGACGTGAAACCGAAGAACATCTTCTTGTGCCGGATGGGCCTGAATTACGACTTCATCAAAGTCCTCGATTTCGGCCTCGCCAAGTGGAAAGACGCCGGCACCGAAACACAACTCACGCGCGAGGGCATCACGACGGGAACGCCTGCATATATGGCGCCGGAGTTGGCGCTTGCCACCGATGACATCGACTCTCGAGTGGACATTTATGCGCTTGGCTGCGTGGCCTACTGGCTTTTAACCGGCAGGCTGGTCTTTGACGCTCCAAATGCCATGGCCATGGCCCTGGCTCACGTCCAAGCACCGCCGGTTCCGCCAAGCCAGCGGACCGAGCTCGAAGTTCCCGCCGAATTGGAAGCGTTGATCATGGATTGTCTGGCCAAGAGCCCATCCGGGCGCCCGCAGACGATGCGAGATATCTCGCGTCGGCTCTCGTCCATGCGTCACACCGAGCGCTGGTGCACGTCGGCCGCCGAGCAATGGTGGCAAGTCCATCATCCTTCTCCGTGCCTGCAGCCGATGCCCACGCCCGAGTCCAGCTCGGTTTCCGCCACGGTGATGGCGGCCGCGAACTAACCTGCGCCGGTAAAATACTTTGCTGCCTCACCGTTGACGTCAGTCACGCGCCATCACATAATGCATGGATTCATGCAACGACTGGCGATGGCTCTCCTCCTCTCCGTGATTTGGTTTCTGCCCTCCACGTCCCCCGCGCAACAAAAGGGCAAGAAAAAAGGAGGCGGCGCGCCCAAGGCGATGGCCACCAACGCAAGTGGACGTATCGCCGGCACCGAGATCGGCCACGAGTTCAGGCACGACGATCTTCCCTCGATATCCATCGCCCCCGATGGCACGTTGTGGTCCGTGTGGTTGAGCTTCGTAGGCGACCGAGACGATGTCGTCATCCGGCCGTTCGTCAACGGCGCCTGGGGCAATCTGCAATGGGTGCCGAACACTTCCGGCGACTCATGGCTTCCGCAAATCGGCGTAGACGCGCAGAACCGCGTATGGGTCGTGTGGAGCCAGATGCTGGATGGAAATTGGGATCTCTACGCGCGCAGGTTCGATCCGGCCAAGCAGGAGTGGGGCGCAATAGAGCGGCTCACCAGCGATCCACTGCCTGACGTGAATCCGCGCCTGGCTTCCGACGGCAAAGGAGGCATGGCCATTGCGTGGCAGGCATTTCGCGCGCGTAAGGACGCCGCGCCGAACGGTCCCGCACCGCGCCCATTTGGCAACATCATGATGAAATCTCTCGAAGGTGAACGTTGGGGCGCGGACGTTCGCATAACCGATCACTCAGCCAACGACTGGGAGCCGGCGCTGGCCTTCGACGCTTCGGGCAACACATGGGTCGCCTGGGACTCTTACGCCAACGGCAACTATGACGTGATGCTGAGCCGCGTCTCCGGCGGCAAGCCAGGCGCGCCAATAGCCGTGGCCAACACGCAGCGATTTGAAGCGCGTCCCACCGTCGCGGTGGATACGTCCGGCCGCGTCTGGGTCGCATACGAAGCGGGCGCTCCCGGCTGGGGGAAGGATCAGGGCTATATTCTTCGCAACTCGCCCAAGGGCGTCGTGCTCGGCGGGATTCGCGAGCCGCGCGTCGCCTGCTATGACAACGGCACATGGCGCCATCCCGCGCAGCCTGTCGGCGAACCCTTTAGCGATTCGAACACCTACCAGCCGCATGTATTCAGCGATGGCGCGGGTTCGGTGTATGTCGTCGCCAAGACGCGCTACAACCAGCCCGTCCAGCCGCGCGGCAATCGTGGCTATTGGGAATACCGTGTGTCGCATTTGGACGGCGCAAAATGGAGCGCCGCCAAGGTACTCGACGATTCGCGCGGCCGCTCATCCACGCGCATGAACGCGGTACTGGCAAAGGATCGTTCATTGTGGATAGTGTGGGATTCCGACACGCGAGGCGAGGCTTTCTTTCACAAACCGAAACGGCAGCGAGTGCTCGCGGGAAAGATCGAACCAGCGGCGGCGAGTTCCGCGCCCACGTGGGGAGCGCCTCCCACGGAAACGCTCGCGCTGACCGTCGCTCATGCCAACGAGGATGCCGACCTCAAATTGATTCGCGGCTACACGGTCAACATCGGCGGCAAGAAGAACTCCATCGTGCGCGGCGATTTTCACCGTCACACCGAACTCAGCTGGGACGGGGGCGGCGCAGCCGACGGCTCACTGCAGGACTTTTATCGTTACATGATCGACGCCGGCTCGATGGACTTCGGCGCTTCCACCGATCATCAGGGCGGCGCGTGGCCGTACTGGTGGTGGTACACGCAGAAGATGACCGACATGTACCACGTACCCGGCCTCTATCTGCCGATCTTCGGCTATGAGCGCAGTGCTGTCTATCCGAACGGCCACCGCAATATGTTCTTCGCCAAAAGGTCCGAATCGCGCGTAACGCCGTTCCATCTGAAGACCGGCGCGGCCGGCTTTGGCCTTGGTGTGAGTCCGCTGGGTGACGAGCCCGGCATAGGTTCGGGTGAACTTGTCGAGAACGATACCAAGCTCCTCTACGAAGAGGTCCGCGCGCGGAACGGCATCGCGATCTCGCACACCTCAGGAACGCGCATGGGCACCGATTGGCGCGACAACGATCCTGAATTGGAGCCGGTCGTGGAAATCTTCCAGGGCGCGCGCACTAGCTATGAGAAGCTTGGGTTCCCCTATGTGGTTGAGAAAGGCAAAGACGATCAGCACATGGAGGTAGCCGGCTATCAGCCCGCTGGCATGGTGAACAACGCCTGGGCAAAAGGCTATAAGCTCGGCATCACTACCAGTTCCGACCACGGTTCCACGCACATCAGTTACGCCCTCGTGTACACCGACAACGTAACGCGGCAGGGTGTGCTCGATGGCATCCGCCGCCGCCATACCTACGGCGCCACCGACAACATCATTCTCGAAGTGCGCATGGGCCGGTACTTCATGGGCGACGAATTGAAGGCCTCCAAACCGCTGCCGATCACGGTGAAAGCCCACGGCACTGGGCCGATCGCGCGCGCCGAAGTGATTCGCGACAGTGAAGTCGTCTATTCGACCGAACCAAAGAAGCAGGACATTAACTTCCAGTACATTGACAAGGCCGACTTCTCTACACGTCATTACTACTACGTGCGTCTGATGCAGGAAGACGGGCAGATCGCCTGGTCCAGTCCGTTCTTCGTGAACTACAAGTGATGGGCGCCTAGCGCAAGACGATCTCCTCGACGCGGAACCGCGCCACTTCGTCCACGTTCGCGGTAACCCCCAGGCCCGGCGTGTTCGGGATCGCCAGCATGCCGTCGTCGCCCGGCACGAAGTGCTCGCGGATCACGGCTTCGCGGAACGGCAAGGCTGTCTGATCGAACTCAAATAACTGCGGCGCGCCGCCGAGGGCTTCGGTGAGAGGAGGCGTGATCGCCATCCAGTGCAGTATCGCCGCCGTACGAACTGCCGTGCCCCAGTTGTGTGGAGCGAGCCGGATGCGATTTAGCCAGCATAGGTAGGAGAGCCTCCTCGCGCCCGTCAAACCGATGATCTCCACCTCGGGTTGCAGCACGTCCACTCTGCGTGGTTGCACGTAGTCGAGGATCAGCGCGTCGAGCGTCGCCGTTTCGCCGCCCGCGAGCGGGATGCGCGTGCCAGCGCGTAGCCGGTCATAACCGGCAAGGTCGTCGGCGAGCACGGGTTCTTCGAACCACATGGGATCGAACGCCTCCAACTGCCCGCAGAGACGCAGCGCCGTGCCGCTGTCGTAGGCGCAATTGGCATCGACACCGAGACTCACGTCCGGTCCTATCGCTTCGCGCACGGCGCGCACGAGGCGAACGTCCTGCTCCGGGTCGTATCCCACCTTCATCTTCATCGCGCGATAACCGAGCGACTTCCAATGTAGCGCCTCCTCGGCCAGGCCCCGCTGCGGGTCGGGCCAGTCCTGCATATACAGAGCGGTCAAATACGGCTGCACGCGATCGCGCACTTTGCGGCCGAGCAACTTCCAAACAGGCACGCCGAGCGCCTGGCCATACAGGTCCCACAGCGCGGCATCCAGGCCGCCGCAGGCCACAGCGCCTCGCCGCCGCTGCCCCACGGGCAATGTGCGCAGGTCATCATAGATCGCTTCCACATCGAACGGCGAGCGTCCCAGTACCAACTCCGGATGCGCGCGCAGCCGCGCTTCGGCCCACAAGCCGTCACCCCAACCGGTGAGCCCATCGCTTGTGCGAACCTCAACTAGTGTTCCCGTCCGTGTTGTGGTCCAGTTCAACGACCAGCCAAAACGGCGATCGAGCGATCCAGCCAGCCGGTGAATTCGAATCTCGTCAATGCGCATGCCAGTCATCTCGTATAGCATGTCTGTTCATGAGAGCGCCAATTCTCCTCCTGTGTGTCAGCGCCCTTTGGGCGCAACCTGATGTCGCCGTCGTCGAAAAGATCGCCGGCAAAGTGGGCTTCTATAGCGCCGCCGGCAAACGCGTCGCTGAAGTGAAGATCGGTACGTATCCGCACGAGATCGTCCCCTCGCTCGATGGCAAGACCCTGTTCGTCTCCAACAACGGCATTCTGTGGATGCAGTATGCGGGCGAAGGCGGCAACACCATCGCGATGATCGACCGCAAGGCCAGAACGAAAATCGGCGATATCGACCTCGGCAACAACCGCCGTCCGCATGGGATCGCCGTACATCCCAAGACCGGCCACCTTGTGATCACGACGGAGAATCCCGACGGCCTCATCCTCGTCGATCCCGTGGCGAAAAAAGTCTTACGGCGCTTCGACGTCAAAGGTGAAGACCCGCACATGGTGCTCTTTGACAAACCCGGCGAATGGGCTTATGTGTCCAATTCCACCACGGGAACCGTTGCCGCGATCCGGATTGCGACGGGTGAGACTATTCTCATTCCCACAGGCAAGCGTCCGCAGGGCGGCGTGCTTTCTCCCGATGGAAAGACAATCTATTTGACGAATGCCGACAGCAACGCGATCTCGCTCATCGATACGGCGCAGCGCAAGGTGGTGGGGGAAATCAAAACGGGAGGCGGTCCCAATCGGGTCACGATCACCCCCGACGGCAAGACTCTTGTCTACTCGCTCGGCGCCGCCCACTCAGCCGCGTTCGCCGACGTGGCTACGCGCAAGGAACTGCAACAAGTGAAACTCAGCGGCCAGCCGCTCTCACTGACAATGAGCCGCGATGGTAAGTGGGCTTTCAGCGGCGTGCAGGACAAAGACAAAGTGCACATCA
>DASRHX010000053.1:0-8751 GCA_035650295.1 Bryobacteraceae bacterium
TTGCCTTCGTCGTCCATGTTGAGCGAGCCACGGCGCGAGTGCATGGTGCCGTCGTCGATAACGGTCACCAAGTCGCTTGCCACGCGCTGCCCAATACGGCCGGAGTAGGCGCTCGTGCCCTTGCGATTGAAGTCCGCTTCGAGGCCATGTCCAACCGCTTCGTGCAGCAGCACACCGGGCCAACCTGGGGCAAGAACGACCGTAAGTTCACCGGCGGGCGCATCGACGGCATCGAGTTGTACGATCGCCTGGCGCGCCGATTCACGAGCGAAGTACTCGGGGGTCTTTTCATTGAGGAAGAAATCGAAGCCGACACGTCCGCCGCCGCCCGCATAGCCGCGTTGCGGAGGATTTTGGCCCTCGCGCGCGAGCACGAGTACGTTCAAACGGGCCATTGGCTGGCGGTCGAAATTGATGCGGCCGTCGCTTGTGGCGACGAGAACATGTTTCATCGTGTCGGCGTAGACCGCCTGGACCATGAAGACACGGGGATCGTAGGCCCGGGCAGCTTCATCGGCGCGACGCACGAGCACCACACGCTCGTCCAGCGGCATGTCGGCGGGAGGCGTGAGCACGGGATAGAGTTCACGGCGGTCGCCTGCCATGAAGCCTTCCTTGATGGTCTGCGAGGGGCCTTCGGCGATACAGGCGGCCACGCGCGCGGCATGTCGGATGCGTTCGGGCGAAAGGTCGTCGGAGTAAGCGTAGCCGGTGCGTTCGCCGGCAAGCACGCGAACGCCGACGCCCATGGAGACGCCCTGCGTGGCGCTCTTCACGATGGACTCGTCGATGCTAATGGAGGTGGTGGCGAGGTATTCGAAGTACAGGTCGGCGTAGTCGCCGCCGCGAGAAAGCGCTTCGCTCAGCCAACCTTCCAGATCGCGCTCGCTGATTCCGAATTTCGATGCGAAGAAGGAGTCGTTGAACTGCACACTTCCAGGGTAGCAGGGGGGCAAAGAGCTGGAACCGTTGCAACTGGCCGGCATGCCTTCCGCCTGGCGTTGGAATGGATGCGGCAACTGGCCGCCGAGTTACTGCTCACAGCCATCACGACTATGGCCGCACGGGCCGCCGTCCTCTTCCTGCACTCAGACTACATCTGAGGACTCGAGTACGCCGGAAGATCGAGCACATCCACCAGATAGTAAAGTTCGGTTGTTCTCGCCGTACCGAGCATCGGGGGCGAGACAATCTTAATGTCTTGCGCCGCTTTTTGGATATCGGCGGCACTTTTGAAGAACCATTCGGCACCGCTCTTCGGCAAACCCATTCCGCCAGCGTTGGGCCGCAGCTTCAGCGTGCCGTGCTTTTTCGAAGGGATTCGCATGTTATCGACTTGTTGCCACGCCGTGATGGAATACGTCAGCCTGTCGATCATTGCCGAATCCATGACGTCGCCGATATCGGATGCATCCCACTGAAAGACGATACCGAAGATCCCATTGTCATCGGCGTAGGCCTGTGGGTAGACAATCGACTTTACTTCGGTGCCGAATGGAGTGTAGAGGGTCATACGTTCGATGCCCTTTTTCCAAACGCTACCCAGAGACACCATCGCTTTCGGCATTGGTGCGCCCGAGTCGGCGTTATACACCAATCCCGCAATAAATCCTTGATTAAGTTCCGCCATGACTGATTCCTCCGTGAAAACGATCAGTCGGAGATCTCCCCTGCGCGGCCCCAATTGAGAACAGTCTACATGAAGAAAACGTCAGGCTCCAGGCCTTACTGCCTTTTCTTCGCGGATCGACTGATTGCCCCAGTGCGCCGTGCGGGCAGAGGCAACGGCGTCGCGGATGTTGGAGTTCGGCATCTTGCGCGAGCGGACGCAATCCAGCCAGTTGGCGATGTGGGCCGTGGTGCCGTCGCTTTCAGCCTTGTAGTGAAACGTGGGTTCGGGAAGGCGATCCCATCGCGCGCCCTTTTCCGGATAGATGGTGGTGAAGGCGCGATTCACTTTCATCATGCCTTCCGTTCCGCGAAAGACGATGCCGCCGTCTTCGAGACCGCTGATGAGAGTGCTCTCGTAGCTGACCAGGAATTTCGAATAGCGCCAGGAGCCGCTCACCGTGTCCGGGCACTGAAAATGTTTGTTGCGGTAGACGCTGCCGCTGGCCATGACAAGGTTGGGTTTGTCTTCGCCGAGCAGCCAGTGGACGCTATCGACCCAATGCGAGAAGAGGTCGGTCAGCGTGCCGCCTCCGAAGTCCCAGAACCAGCGCCACAGGCGGAAGCGGACCTTGTCGAACGGTTGCTCGGGGGCGCTACCAAGCCATGCTTTCCAGTCAAGCTTGGCGGGATCGGCTTGAATCGTGTCGGGCGTTCGCGTGTTGTAGTTCTGATACCAGTAGGTCAGCGCCATGGTGACTTGGCCGATGGCGCCTGCGTCCAACCGTTCCTTGGCGCGCAGGAAGGTGTCGGTGCTGCGCTGCTGATAGCCGACCTGGACGATTTGTTTGGTTGACTCGAAAGCCTTCAACATCAGGTCGCCTTCATCGATGGTGCGCGTTAATGGCTTTTCGACGTACACATCCTTGCCCGCAGCGAGGGCGTCCAAGACCATGCGCACATGCCAATGATCGGGCGCGCCGATCACGACGGCGTCAACGTTTTTCAGATCGAGGAGGCGGCGATAGTCCGATGTGGTGGCGCATTGCATGAACTCATTGAGGCGGGGTTGGTAGACGTCGGCCACGGCGACAAGTTGTGTGTTCGGCAGGCGGGCGACACGGTCGAGGAGGCTCTTGGCGCGGCCGCCGACGCCGATGCCGGCTACGCGAACGCGTTCATTGGCGCCCGGCACGCGTGAGGCCGAAAGCGCGGTGAAGAGAGCGGAACGGCGGGTAACCTTCATGGGCGGTATTCTATCGCGCAATCGCGCCCCATTCCTTCTCGTAGTAGCGAACGAGAACCTGATCGTTCAACCGGTTTGGTTGCGCCTCGACGGGCTGCATGTCAATGGGGAATTCGAAGATTTGAGGCAGGCCGGCGACGGTCAGGAAACGAAGGCCCGACGGCAGGGCTTGCGGCAGATCGTAGGGTTGCGTCGTCCCCAGCACGTAACCCCATTCACCAAACGAGGGAACGTAGACATGATACGGGCGCGTTTGCCAGCCGGCCTGTTTCATCGATTCCACGATGCACCAGTAACTCTGGCGGGCGAAGAGCGGAGAGGTGCTTTGCACCGCCACCATGCCTCCGGGCCGCACGGCGCGTTGCAGTAAACGGTAGAAGGCCGTCGTGTAGAGCTTCCCCAGCGAGAAGTTCGTGGGGTCGGGAAAGTCGATGACGACAAAATCGAACGGTGGCTCGCGCATATGGTCGAGCCAGACGAAGGCGTCGGCGTTGACGACCTTCACCTTGGGCGACCGGAGCGACTCCTGGTTTAGCGAGCGCAGCAGCGGATGGTCGCGAAAAAGGCGCGTCATCTCGGGGTCCAGGTCGACCAGCGTTACCGACTCGACGCCGGGATAGCGCAAGACTTCCCGCACGGCCAGTCCATCGCCTCCGCCAAGCACGAGCACCCGCCGTGGCGCTTCGACAGCGGCGAGCCCCGGATGTACAAGCGCCTCATGGTAGCGGTACTCATCGCGAGAACTGAACTGCAGGTGCGAACTAAGGAACAGGCGCAGGTCATCATGCCAGCGCGTGAGAACTATGCGCTGATACTTGGTCGTGCGCGTAAGAATGATGTCGTCGGCGTAGAGATTGCTCTCGGCGATCGAACTGATGCGCTCCGCGCCGGCAAATCCCGCGCAGAGAGCGGCGAGGACGAGGACGCTCGAGAAGCGCAGTCCGTTCCGCCGAGGGAGCTGCGCGGCGAATAGCCAGGTGGACCAAAGCGCCACTGCGGCGTTCAACATTCCGAACAGAATCGCCGAACGCACCAAACCGAGCCTGGGCACCAGCAGAAGCGGAAACAGAATCGAAGCGCCGAGCGCGCCCAGGTAGTCGAAGGTGAGCACGTTGGCGACGAGATCCTTGAACTGAAAGCGCTCCTTGAGAATGCGCATGAGCAGGGGAATTTCCAGGCCCACGAGGGTGCCCACAAGAAACACAAGGCCATAGAGCAGGAAGCGAAAACTTTCCGTATATGCGAAGGCGAGAAAGAGTACTGTCGACGAGAAGCCGCCGACGAGGCCGACCATCAACTCGATGGCGATGAACCGCGCCACGAGCGCGCCACCAAGGTAGCGTGAAAGCCAGCTTCCCACGCCCATGGCGAACAGGTAGCTGCCGATGACGGTGGAGAACTGGAGGACGCTATCGCCGAGCAGATAGCTGGCGAGAGTTCCGGCGATCAACTCATAGATGAGACCGCACGCGGCGATGAGGAAGACGGAGAGAAACAGCGCCGCGGTCATGAGCGCGCGGTCATCCGCTTAGTGCACGGCCGCGGCAATGATAATGCACATTCCAAGCGACATGAAGCCGACCAGAACGGCGAGCGCCATGTTCTTATTGGCGCAGATCTCATCCCAAAGCGCGTAGGGAGTCAGAGCGTCCATGATCTTGAAGCTGATGATGAACAAAAAGATGCCCAGCAGCGCATAGACAAAGGCGTTGATCACATTCCCGATGTGGAATTCCATCATAAGCTTCTCCTATTTCCCTCCAAAGTAACGCGAGTGACCGCCATAGTGCGAGCGGTAAGAGCCGGGGTTGTCGCGCACGGATTTCGGCACGTTGCGGACTTCATTGATATCGGCCAGGCTCATTCCGCGGTAATTGTAGTAACCTGCTCCGCCGATGAGCATCATGCCGTAGAGTAAGTATCCCAATCGCATGTCTAGTCGTCGTCCTCCTCGTCATCGCTGGAACAGGCGGCGCCCGTGGCCGAACCGTAATCGCTCTCGGCCCAACGCGCCGACTCAAAATTCACCTTCCGGCCAAGGGTGAAAAACGCCGGGATGGGAACCAGCAGCATCGCCAGAAAAATCGGCCAGAAGCTCGGGACATCGCGCTTGATATTGACCGTGTAGGTCATCTCGCGTGGGCCTGACGTATATGCATCGGTGGGCCTGGCCTCCATCTCCGGTTCCATGCGTAAGTAGTAGCGGCCGGCGGGTACGCTGGGGACGCGCACGCTGTCGGTGGAGGAGCCTTCGGTCCAATCCGAGCCCGAATAGTAACTTACTTCGCGGCCAAAGTCCCACGCCTGGCCCGTTTGCTCGTTGATGAGCGCCATGTTGAAGTACGCCCAATTCTGCCGGAGATTCGTTTCGAGCTCGACCTCGACGTTCGTTGGCCGGCCCTTCAGCTCAAACACGGGCGTCACGAACGACTGCTCGCCCGGTGTGTTCGCGCGGTAGAAGTAACTTTGCTTGAAGACGTTCTCGTTGCCCATAAAGAGCAAGCAGGCAACCAGCACGACGAATAGGATCGCCTCGAGAACAACCGCGGTGCTGAGCGATGTCCAGAAGGAAGACTTGGTCTCCGGCGGAGCGGGTTGGTTCGCGTAGACACCAACGGCCGGCGGCGGCGCACCGGTGAGTTGAAATGCCTGCCAGATCTCGGCGCCCGTGCGATATTCGCCCAGGGACCAATTGATCTCGCCCGGAATGATTTCGCTCGACAGTACCTTTGGCGGTGAGATGTAGTCGTCTACCTTGGCCACGTCGCCGTTGCGTACCTGGAACGGAAATTCGCCAAGGACGAACACGGTGGTCGCTTGCGCGTTTTGAAAATGTTTATAGGACTCTCCCAACCAAACGGCCGCCTTGCGCCCATCCACTTGAGTGAACGTGGGAGTCCCAGGAACGGTGCGGATCTCGTTCCAATGCCCGTCGTACTCGGAGAGATAGCGAAAGCCTTGGTAGGGGTTGAACAGCAGGTATTCACGCCACTCGTAGGGCGTGGCATCAACAACGATGCGGCGCACCTGGAAGCCGATCGCTTCGAATAATTTCCCTTGTAGCTTGCCGCGCGTGCCGAGCGGAATCAGCGGCTGAGCATAGGCCGCCTTGTTGTTGAACTTCTGCAGGATCTGCACCTGGTTGGATGTCACGTCGAGCACCGACAGACACCTCGGACAGACGGCGTTGAGCGAGTGCGACATACCGCGCAACTCGACCGCACTACCGCAATTCGGGCATTCGAGCGCTCGCGGTTTGATGACAGGCTTTGAAGCTGTTGCCATCGGTTACCAGCCCTCGAACTCGCGCAGGTTGCGCAACTTTAGCTCGTCAAACTCGACCGCTTCACCAACGAAGAACATGGGTGGTTCTTCACTATAGTCGATGGTGGCAAAGCCGCGGGTAGCCGAGCGCAGATCGACGAACTGGCTGTCCGATCTGTCCCAATGTTCAAACGGAAGTTCGCCTTCGACGCCACCGTACTTTGCGATCGTGATCGTGGTTACGTACAGCTTGGAGTCGCGAAACTTCAACTCGGCGCCGCGAGTGATTTTGTCCGTGGGAAGCAGCGGCGGCGGGTCCTTCACAATGAAACTGATGGCGTAGTCCAACTGCGCATCGCTCAGCCAGCCGCTGCTGCCGTCCTGAAATGCCAGATGCCATTCATTCCAAGTTCCGCCCTCATATAGGTACACGATGCGGCCGACAACGTGAAACGCCTTGTTGCGGTAAACGCCCTCGGTACGAAGTTGAATGGGCGAGGAGTCCATGGAAATGTCGCTCATCTCACCGACGCGTTTCAAATCGACGTCTGTGCGGACGAGGATCGACTGGCAGTACGGACAGGTGGTTTGGACGGCGTTTGAGAACTGGAACTCGACAGGTGCGCCGCACTGCGGACAGTTGCTCTTGGTTCTCATGCCGCCGAGGCGTCCTTTCCAAGGGGAACCAGCACGCCTGCGTAGTCGCGATCCAGCCGCCGCACTTCTACATCGCGAGCCCCAAACTCGCGGATCAGGTATCCGGCGAAGTCCCAATTCTCACGTTGGCGGCAACAAAAGAGATTGATGCAGAGCGAACCGTACTCCGGAAATGTGTGGCAGGCGAAGTGCGATTCCGACAGCAGGCACAGGCCGGTGACGCCGCCTTCACCCGGAAATTGATGCCACATCGGCGCACCGACGGGATGGAGAGGCAGATCTTCCACCATTCGCTCCAACAGCGAGCGCAGGCGGCCGAGATCTCGAAGTGAAGCAGGGTCGCAGCCGCGGGCGTCCACGACCCATTCGCAACCTGACATTAGCCTTGTGGTTTACCACATTCGGGGCAGAACTTGGAAGCGCGCGGGATGCGTTGCCCGCATTCGGAACAAAATTTCAGGTCGGCCGTGGCCGTGACACCAGCGCCACCGGCAGGTGCAACCGGAGGTGTGCCGCCTTGTGGAGCAGCGGGAGGAGGCGCTTGTGGAGGCTGGGGCGGTTGCATGGCAGCGCCCATCGCGGCCGTCATCTGACCGGCCATTCCAAAGCCGGCAGCCAAACCCGCGCCTACGCCGGCGATGCCGCTTTCGTTCGCGGCCGCGATCGGAATGGACTGCGCTACCTGGTACTGCGTGTACTTGCCCATGTCGCCGATCATATTCATCGAAATGCGCTCGTCGAGGCGCTTCTGCAGTTCGTCCGGCAGCGAAAGGTTTTCGACGACGAAGCTGTCGAGCGCCAGACCCATTTCGGCGAACGAGGTCGCCAGGAACTGGCCGATCTTCAGGCTCATTTCCATCTGGTTGGCAGCCATATCGAGGAACGGAACGCCGCTCTCGGCGAATGCGTCGCTCATGCGCCCGATGAGGGTTCCGCGCAACTGGCCTTCAATGTCCGCGCTGCGATAGGTGTCGCGCGTACCGCTGATCTTCTGGTGGAAGGCTTTCGGGTCGGCGATGTGCCAACTATAAATGCCGAATGCGCGCAGGCGCACGGCGCCGAATTCCTTGTCGCGGATCGTGATCGGCTGCTGCGTGCCCCACTTCTGGTTCACCTGCTGGCGCGTGGAGAAGAAGTAGACGTCGCTCTTGAACGGCGACTGGAACATCTTGTCCCAGTTCATGAGGTTGGTGAGCAACGGCAGGGTTTGCGTGTTCAGCGTGTGCAGACCCGGAGGGAAAGCGTCCGCCGCCCTGCCCTCATTGACGAACAGCGCCATTTGCGACTCGCGCACGGTGAGTTTGGCGCCATTCTGGATTTCCATGTCCTGCATGGGGAAGCGCCAGGCGAGGATGCCATCCTCGGGCTCCGTCCACTGAATGACGTCTATGAATTGCTTCTTGATGAAGCTCTTGACAGTGTCGCCGAACGACATTTGTGCCCTCCTGCACGGCTGCGGTGCGGGTGGGCCTGGTTGGGCCAAAACCCTCACCCCGCCAAATGGTTCTCAGACAGTGTAACGGAGTTTGTGAGCGATTGGTTCAGAAAATCGGAGCAGGGATATGCCCCTACTTTGCTTGCCCCAAGCTCGCTTCCCAGTTACGAATCACCACAATGGGCCGTTGTTCTTCTCTATGCACGACAGGTAAGACGAATCTCTGACCGTCCGCGGAAACGTCGAAACCAATCACGGCGTGGATCGCTGCTCGCGCGGCGACCGAAGTACCGAACAGGGCAACAGGCGCCTCGAATTTGGGCCGGTCGCCCCAAGTCACGCCAACCCGATACACTTTGCCGTCATGAGAAAGATAGAACAGTTCCTTTCCATCGCGCCTCCAGCGGATGAACTCGGCGCCGTTCTGAGTTACCGAAAAACGTTCTCCCTTCAGTGAAGGTTTCTCGCCACCTTCAAACCGTTGCAGATAAATCTCGGGCCGGCCCGACTGATTGGAAGCGAACGCGAACCACTTCCCATC